>CAZZXJ010000594.1:0-4354 GCA_964657905.1 uncultured Stigonema sp. | reverse complement strand
TAGGAGTGAGAATAACCATTCTGGCTTCTGGCTCCTGTCTTCTGACTCCTTTCATCTTCATTTAAGAATCTTAATATATTTTAAGAATTTTCCCGTAATCGTCAAGGGCAAAAGTTTGAATTAAAGTAGGTGGTATCAGGGAAAAATCAGTTAAATTCGTAGTCTCTGATTCAAAAAACCAGGGATGAGACTGACAGACTAAAGCTAAAGAAAAATTAATTAGGGGCAATAAATGGAAATTGGAGTTCCCAAGGAAACAAAGGATCAGGAGTTTAGAGTTGGGTTGAGTCCGAATAGTGTGAGAGTGTTACGGGAAAATGGTCATGGCATCTTCGTAGAAACTCAAGCAGGGACTGGTGCTGGATTCACTGATGATGACTACACAAGTGCTGGTGCGGAGATTGTCTTTACATCAGTTGCTGCGTGGAACCGGGAACTAGTTGTCAAAGTCAAAGAGCCCCTGGATAGCGAGTATAAATTTTTGCAGAAAGGGCAGATATTGTTTACTTATCTGCATCTAGCAGCTGACCGAAAATTGACCGAGCATTTAATTGATTGTGGTGCTTGTGCGATCGCCTATGAAACAGTGGAACAACCAGGTAGCAACAAATTACCTCTGCTCAGTCCTATGAGTATTATTGCTGGTCGCTTAGCAGTACAATTCGGAGCGAGGTTCTTAGAGCGCCAACAAGGTGGTAGAGGAGTCCTCTTGGGCGGTGTTCCTGGAGTCAGACCAGGCAAAGTGGTGATTTTAGGTGGCGGTGTCGTTGGCACAGAAGCCGCTAAAATAGCTGTGGGTATGGGGGCTGCTGTCCAGATTTTAGATCTTAACATCGAGCGCTTATCCTATTTAGAAACCCTCTTTGGCTCTAGAGTGGAACTGCTTTACAGTAACTCTGCTCATATTGAAACCACAGTCAAAGAAGCCGACTTACTTATCGGTGCAGTTTTGGTGCCAGGGCGCAGAGCACCTATCCTTGTAGCACGCAATTTGGTAAAACAAATGCATCCTGGTTCTGTCATTGTCGATGTAGCTGTAGACCAGGGCGGTTGTATAGAGACTTTACACCCCACATCTCATACTCATCCAATATACATTGAAGAGGATGTAGTGCATTATGGCGTTCCAAATATGCCAGGAGCAGTACCTTGGACTTCAACCCAGGCACTCAACAATAGTACATTACCATACGTGATGCAGTTAGCAAGTCTGGGTATGCACGCACTGGCAAAGAACCCAGCATTAGCTAAGGGTGTGAATGTGCAGAATCATCGCTTGGTTCATCCCGCTGTGCAAGAGGTATTTCCGGACTTGGTAGCATAGTTGGAATTGCCTTGAAGTCAATTATAAGAGATATGCCGAAAATTCTTGAGGATGTGTCAGATTGAGTCAGATACATCCATCCATGCGCGACTACAAGGGATTAAGGCTAGTCGCAAGGTTTAGCCTGCATTGACGTTTTGTCTTCCAGGTTCAGATTCGAGGGTATGATTGCGCTGCGCTAGTTTTGCTACTGAATTAATTAATTGGGTTGGTTCCACTGGCTTAGACACGTACATGTGAAAGCCTGACTCCAAGGCCTTGGTACAATCTTGTTCTCTGACATACGCAGTTAACGCAATGGCTGGTATCTGCCCTCCTTTGTTTGGTTCGAGATTTCTGACTTTGCGAATCAGAGTGTAGCCGTCCTCCTCTGGCATACCAATATCACTTACCAATACATCAGGCTGTGATTGTTCGAGGGCTAAAAGTGCTAGGCTGACTGAAGCAACAGATGTCACAGTAGCACCACATTGTTGCAGCACTGTACAGACATAATCTCGTGTGTCAGTATCGTCATCAACCACAAGCACATGCAAACCACTGAGAAAGTGATGGGGTGATGTTGGTTGTTGATTGTTGGTTGTTGGTGAGTCAGCGCTGCCTGAGGGTTTCTCGACAGAGACGACTGCCAACCCGAAGGGTTGTTGGTTGTTAGATGAGGGCGATGAGGAGGATCGGGAGGATGGGGAAGATGTTGCTCTCCATCCTCCCCTATCTCCCTCATCTTCCCCTACTCCCCGTACTTCTAACAACGGTAGCTTCACAGTAAAAGTTGATCCCTGTCCAACTCCCGGACTGTGTGCACGAACACTTCCCCCATGCATTTGCACTAAGTAACGTACGATCGCCAGTCCTAGTCCTAGTCCACCTTGGTTTCTGGTAATACTGCCATCAGCCTGACGAAAATGTTCAAAAACATGGGGAAGAAAATCTGGGCTAATACCGCTACCTGTGTCGTTGACAGTGATTTGGACAAAGCTAGTGATTGAGGATTGGGGGTTAGGAATTAGGGATTTGGAATTATTAAGAGTCCCTATGCCTCTAATCCCCAACTCAAGTTGCTTCAAGTCGTTACCTCCCAACGCACTTGCTCCTTCCTGCGAACCCGAATTTACCCGGTCCCCAGTCCCCAGTTCTACTGATAACCGCACCTCCACTCTTCCGCCCTCAGATGTGAACTTGATTGCATTGCTAACTAAATTCCAAATTATTTGCTGTAAGCGGTTGGAATCACCTGAAACAAGGAACGGAGAGGCGAGTAGAGATGAGGGAGATGAGTCCGTCAAGGGAGACAAGGGAGACAAGGGAGGCAGGGGGGATGCTTCCTTGTCCTCCTTGTCCTCCTCATCTCCCCCCACTCCCCCTTGAGTGGGTACACTTAAATATTCCAGTTGAATATTTTTAGCATCAGCCTCCAGACGTACAGAATCCAAAACTGCTGAAATCACAGATACTAAGTTGACTGGGCAGAGATTCAAATGCAGCTTGCCACGAATAATCCGTGAGACATCTAAAATATCCTCGATCAGTTGCGCTTGCAAAGAAGCATTGCGTTCAATGGTTTCGATGGCTCGATCAATGGCTTTTTCATCCAATTTTCTCTGGCGCATTAGTCTAGCCCAGCCAAGTATTGACGTTAAGGGCGTGCGGAGTTCGTGGGAAAGGGTTGCTAAAAACTCGTCCTTGAGACGATTTGCTGTCTCAGCCTCTTCTCGTGCTGTTTGCTCGCGGATCAACTTAATGTGTTCTTTTTCTGCTTGTTTGCGCTCCGTAATATCTTCCAATGTACCGACATACCCAATAACTTGACCTTGAGTAGAAAGCATTGGAGATGACGATACGTAAACCCAACGCTGAATTTCTCCAGAGGTGAGTATGCGAAACTCACCTTTGTATTCCCGACCTTGATCGCATGCAGTGTACCAATCGGCAATTACCCGTTCTCGGTCTTCAAGATGAATTGTTTGTACCCAACCCTCGCCTAAACTCTCCTCCTGCGTCATGCCATAAATGGCTTGGTAGCGTGGATTAGTGTAAGTACACTTACCTTCTGTATCTGTCAGAAAAATACCTACGGGCGAGCAAGCACTTAAAGAGCGAAACATCTCTTCACGTTTTTTGAGTTCAGCATTCATCGCTGTGAGCTGTGCTGCTTGTCGCTTCACTTCGGCACTTTTCTGGAATAAATCAACAAACGCCGCTACCTTCGATTTCAATATTTCTGGCTCAATTGGTTTGAATAGGTAGTCTACAGCGCCAAGAGAATATCCTTTAAACACCATGTTGTCGCTGGTGTTAAATGCTGTGAGGAAAATAATTGGTGTATGGCGTGATCGCTCTCGTTGTCGAATGAGTTCTGCTGTCTCGAACCCGTCCATCTCTGGCATTTGCACATCCAGCAGAATCACTGCAAAATCCTGATTAAGCAGACGTCTTAGCGCTTGGGCACCTGATGTAGCCCTCACCAAATTTTGACCAAGGCTATCCAAAATCGCCTCTAGAACCAGCAAATTTTCTGGATGATCATCTACCAACAGAACGTTAACTTTCGGTTCAAACGACATTTTATCTCTATGCTTTTAGAAAGATATCAAGGCGTTTTCACGTCTTCCTTTTGACTTTGACGCTTGAGGTTGACATATTCCCACTATCTTAAGTTATAAATTTAGCTATTGTTAGCAGTTCCTGGTTTATGGCTGTTTTAAAGCAATTATGATAAACAGAGAAATTCCTCATGAAAAGTGACAAATTTTCATGAGAAATTCTGCAATGTTTGCAAGTGGCAGAATCTTGTCTACAACACCAGCATCTATAGCTGCTTTAGGCATTATGGGACAAAAGGCTGTTGACGGGTCTTCTACAACAGTTTTGCCACCACGTGCTTTGATTCTTGCCAGTCCTTCTTTACCATCATGATTTGCTCCTGTCAAGAGTACGCCAATCAATTTCTCGGCGTAGACATCTGCTGCGGTTTCAAATAGCACATCAATCGAAGGTCGTGAGTAAGTGACGGGAGCATCGGTAGATAAA
>CAZZXJ010000593.1:0-4356 GCA_964657905.1 uncultured Stigonema sp. | reverse complement strand
CTAACACTTAGGTGGCATTTGTCTGCAGCAACTCAGCGATCGCTTGCCGTTCAACTGGGTTATGGGATGGCGGGTCTTGACGCGCATCAGTAATCAGCCAGTTTAAAGCAGCAGCTTGCAAATCTATGGTTGCCCCAGTCTTATCTACGCAGTGACGTCCAAATACCAGCTTATCAACCAGGCTGACTCCTGGTCCGAGTCGTGACCACTCAAAGATGACGCTGTTGTCTACCATGGCACCACTACATACCCAGCAGTTGGGACCAATCATTGCTGGACCGACGATTTTGGCTCCGTCTTCTATCCGAGTCATGCTACCAATGTAAACTGGACCGGTGATATCTACTTTGTCCCAATTTACAGCAACATTTAAGCCAGTGTAGATACCTGGAGCGACTTGCTGACCTGGAATTTGGACGTTTTTGATTTCCCCTGAGAGTACACCAAGAATTGCTCGCCAGTAGTCTGGGACTTTACCAATATCTACCCATTCAAAGTCCATAGGGATGGCGTAGAAGGGTGCACCAATTTCTACTAATTTGGGGAACAACTGACTACCGATGTCATACTCTACCCCAGAGGGTATGTAGTCAAGCACCTGCGGCTCAAAGATGTAAATACCTGTATTGATGTTGGTACTCAGGGCGTCTTCTACGTTGGGTTTTTCTTGAAAAGCTTTGATACGACCATCATCATCCGTAACGACCACACCGTAGCTAGAAACTTCTTCCAGTGGAACGGATTTCATGATGATGGTAGCGATTGATCCCTTGGATTTATGCCACTTTACCGCCGCTGTCAAATCCAGGTCAATCAAAGCATCGCCGCACAACACCACAAACGTATCGTCAAAGAATGGCAAGAAGTCCTGAATACGCCGCATGCCGCCGGCAGAACCGATGGCTTCCCCCACCAATGTACCGTCAACAATGCGACCTTCAAAAGAATAGGCAATCTGTACGCCAAACCGCTGACCGTCACGGAAATAGCTTTCAATTTCCTCTGCCAAATGGCTAACGTTGACCATAATTTGGTCAAACCCATGCTGGCGTAACAGTTCGAGTAAAAATTCCATCACTGGCTTTTGCAGGATGGGCATCATCGGTTTGGGCATTGTGTAGGTAATCGGACGAACTCGAGTACCCTTACCTGCTGCGAGAATCATCGCTTTCATATCTGTTTATTCCTCAACCACCGGCCAGTTTACTTTTATGGAGTGATACTTCATCATGGGGTTATTTTGGCTCTAAGTCATCGCTAAAAGCACGGATAACAGGAATTTTTAAATTTGATACAACTATAGGTATAGCAATATGACAAGTGATTAGTCATCTTTTGAATTTACTCGGATTTTAGAGTTTTCGGAAGTCATATGAAGGAAATCATCTCTAGGGTAGGGGTGTAAGGGTATAGGCGAGGGGAAGTAATTCTTAAAACGCGAATTTTATTCGTGAAGTTTACCTACAGCCCTATTTGAGTGTTTGCCGAATCTGTTATTAACCGAATTTTAATATCTTGGTAAAACTCCTCTTGAAATAGCTCTACCTTAGATTGAGCCGAAAGCAGTAGGAGTGCCCAAAAAACGCTAACAAGATGGCTATGTTCCTCAGACCCATTTTGATTTAGTTGTTTAGTTTGAGTCCACAACTCTACTAGATGTTCCAGATTCAACCAATTTTTTTGCTCACAAAACTCTGGAGCAAGTTGATGTAACACTTGCTCTAGTTCAAAAGCCACTTCAGTCAAATTTTCCTGGTGAGCTAACTCCAGAGCAGCTCGCACAGTTTGGAGACTGGGCTGACGCCGAGGACGGACAGGTTTGTCTTTGTGTGCCAGTTTCAGCTGCTGTGCCATCAGCTGCAATTGCGCAATCAGCTCTTGCAGAGTTACGCGGCGTTTTGGTGGTGGCATTGCCGCCGGACGACGACGCAAGTGCCGCTCTAATTGCAGCCGATGGCTGTTATGTACACCATCTTCACATGCCTTCGAGAGGTCATCTAAAACAGCCTCTTGTTCATCGGCTGCTGATTGCAATTGCATTAAAGTGTTTGCTTTGAATAACACAAGCATAGACGCTGACAAAAAAGCTTGCCCTGATTGGGATAAGTCAGCTTCATAACCTCGGAAAGTTGCCTCCGGTGTCATTAGCTCTAAGTATCGATCAATCACCGAAATCACCTGAACATCCCAAGGATCTATTTCCCCCTGCTCAGCTTGGTGAATAAGTAGTGTAATTGTTTCCAATAACTCAGAAGCATCCATCAACAAATTCTTGTTAATTGTTGGTTGTTGGTTGGCACTTAACACCAAACAACAATCAAATAACCACTATCCAGTTTCATTGGGCGACTGCTTGTGCTTTTTGGTTTAACTAATCACCAGCAGGCGGTAGTGCCAGTTGTAAAGATTGAACTTCCGCTTGGTACTGTTCAACTTTGTTCTCTAATTCCTTAATTTGGACATTTTTTTGGCGAACTTGTTGGTTATACACTAGCAGTCGTTGCAAGCGTGTCCAGATACTAAACAGCCAAGCAAAAATTGCACCTAAGCCGATCGCCAGAAACAACTCGACTGCTATCGGTGCTTGCACTTGTAAACCTGGTACAACGCGAATTGTTCCTATTTCTGTGTTCTCTATAGTGAATAACCCAAAAGCTAGACACAAGATAAAAACCATTACAAAGTTCAATTGTCTCATTGGAAACCCAAGCCTACTACGTAATTGATTTTGCCTAATGCTTCCCTGAAATTTGCAATCAATACCATCTTCAATTGTAATTTGGGATTGTGCAACTTTAATTTGACGAATATTGAGAAATGCAAACGTTGCACATCTCTGCTAAATGGTATAACGCTCTTCTATGACTCTGGAGAGAGAATAATTAAGGCGACTGGAAGTCGCGGCTACACAAACAAAGTCCGCCTGCGCGGACTAACCTAAAAATAGGGTTTCAAATTTAATAGGAGCGAGAGTAATAAAAGAGCGATAATAATCTAATTCTTAAATATAGCATACATAAGATTTTTATACATACATCTTTTCAAGTTAAAAAAAATCTAACCATAGTCTTTATACTTATTTTTTTCAGATAAATAAATTTCAGTAAAGGACATTTGGTATCAGGTTTTTCTCCCAATCTTTAACCATGCATGCCCAATTATTAAAAAATCTGGTGTTATTTTTATAAAGTTTTGATTAAGAATAGTGGTTATTATCGAAAATACTTAATTTATTTATAATCATAACTTTTTTAGAAAAACTACGTACTCTAAAAGTAATAGCAGTGGGATACATCCACAGGTGGACTCATCAGGAGCAGTGACTTATACAGAGTTTCCTGGATTACCACTCTTGAGAGCATCGAAGGTGCCTTTAATCGTGCCAGCAATGGGAACAGCAACAATTGTCCCCAGCAACCCAGCAATTTGAAATCCCATCAAAATAGCCACAAAAATCCAGATGGGATTAAGTCCAATAAAATCACCGAGTAACTTGGGAGCTAACAGGTTATCTTTGACTTGCTGCATCACAATTGCTGCCAATGCTACTTGAATTGCCAACCTCCAATCTTGCAGCAGCACCAAAATCGTCACCAGACCAATACCTAAACTCGCTCCAATAAAGGGAATGAGTTCAGATAAGCCGATGAGTATGGCAAACAACAGGGCAAACGGCACTTTGATAATTAAGAAAATTGGGGTGAGGGTCACTCCCATAAATAATCCCAACAAAAGTTGACTGAGGAAGAAATTTTGGAAATTCAGCCGCAAGGATGTGGTCAAGGGAATGCG
Organism: uncultured Stigonema sp.; assembly: GCA_964657905.1. Lineage (GTDB taxonomy): Bacteria > Cyanobacteriota > Cyanobacteriia > Cyanobacteriales > Nostocaceae > Stigonema. The sequence continues at coordinate 564 of CAZZXJ010000593.1, read as the reverse complement.
AATATTAGTTGGTAAGTGAGGGACCAGACCATTCCACACGCGATCGCCATATAGGAGCATATAAAACGCCAGCACGACCACTAACACTAGGTCAAGTAATCCCGACAGCAGCGTCCCAGCAAAGCCCAAAGCCCCAGAAGCTAGCTGTTGCACGACATTCTGAATGTTGCCATTGATTTGAGTAGCGACAATCCTGAGATTTATAGGTAAATGTCGCTTCTTTGCTAACTCTTCAAAATGCGCCAGGTTTACTTGACTGGCGCTTAACGACTCAGGAATCCTATATAACAGTTGAGTTGTTTGATCAATTACCAACGGTACTAGTGTTACGCCCAGAATGACCAACAACGTTAAAGTTGTGAGCAAAACAATGATTACCGCCTGAGAGCGGGTCATGGGAGCGCGTTCAAAGAACTTAATTGGGTAGTTCAGTAAAAAAGCTAGAATCGCCGCAATAGTTAGTATAGTAACTGGATGCTGAAAAAAGTGAACTAGCTCGGACAGCAGCCAGATATTCAGAGCGACAATTGGACCGCTCAGACCATAGATTAAGAAACGTTGAAC
>CAZZXJ010000592.1:0-4365 GCA_964657905.1 uncultured Stigonema sp. | reverse complement strand
CACCCTACACCCTACACCCCGCCCCAAAGGGGCTTGGTCATTTTCTGACATCGCTCCACTCTCAATACGGTAAGGAGATAAAGTCTGATCCAAACCGTATTGGCTCCACTGTCCCTACCTCAAATAACTTCATTAGTACATTTATATCATCGTCGAGTTGATTTTGTAACATAAAACTCGTTTTTATGGGTAGTCACAGACCACGAGCCGGACACCCTTGGCTAAACTCTCGTTCCCATGCAGAGCGTAGGAACGCATTTGGGAGGCTCTGACTTAAAAATAGCAGTTCGCCAAGGGGAAGCAGATGGAGCAAGGGAGGAATATTTTTATGCTTGGCGGTGTACGCAGTTGATCGGGACTGTCTCCGGCAATTGACTAGTACAAGGAGTCGTAACGTCAGTCGTCAGGAGTCTTGTCGAGAAATATATAAACATAGACGCTTGTTTTAACCTGTTTCTAACTGTCTAGTGATTTCTGCGCCCCCTGTACTAGTACAGGGGGCGCAGAAATCAAGATACCATTCAAATTTGGGGAAAAGGTTACTTCATAAGCTTTTTTAATTTTTAATTTTTAATTTTTAATTCGCCAAAGCGGTACTAGAGGCTGAGCATCTGGAATTGTATTCCCAGGCAAGAGCCTGGGAACGAGTCTTATCGTAAGGGAAATGTTGCATAAATTACAGAAAACCTGATTCTGAATACAACCGGAACTTTGCTTAGCTCCAGGACAAAATCAGTAAGCGAGTTGCAGGGCTTTTATATCCCAGCAAAGCTTTAAACATAACAATAGAGTTGTACAAAGAATATAGCAATCCTATTTTATTTGTGAAAATTAAAATCTTCAAAAACCCGGTTTCTTAAACAATACCTTCGCCAATTTCTGAAAAGCCCCACAGATTCTTATGTCTGGTGCTATACAAACGAAGCCCACGGAGGTGGGCTTGAATCCTTGCAGGCTGCGGAGGCACACGAGTGTTCGTATAGCCCCACTCTTCTAGAGTGAGGGCAATAGGAGCGAAGGTATTGTTAAAGAAACCGGGTTTCTCCGCGTTCACGCTCTTATTTAGGACTCCTATATCTAGGACTTACGCACACTCTACGTACGAATACAGGAGCGCTCTTGGCACGGCAGTTGTTCAAGCCGGGGAAACACAAAGGACGTACTGCTCGTTGCCTCACCAACGCACTGCCTTGTCTTGGCGGTTCGATAAATTAAGCTTTTTGGCAATTTTTGCGTAAGTTCTGATATCATCTAATGCGGAATTCAGTATGTCATATTTTTCTCTAAAGAATTAATTATAATTGTCCGGAAATGAACCAATAGACCTTGTACTGTATTGTTGTTAACTTAACTAAGGTATATGTCTATTAATGTTTATTAATAAACCAAAAGTAAATATGCTCAGATACTTAAAGATTTAATTATATATTGCTGTAAAAGTTAAAGGAATAATAAAGGTAGTATTGCCATTTTGGCATGTTTGTAAAAAAAAAGCAGCTATTAATAGATATAGCAGTCTTATTTGATTTGTGAAATTATTAGTAGGTAGGGCTAAAGCCCCCCATTACCAGGTTTGGTTAGCATTGCCCACCTGACAAAATTATTTAGTCTTCACGAATAATTTAGGATGGCTATAGTAACACTCATTATTGATATTCACAGCACACTTGTTGCTATCTACGGAATACTGCTGAAGTGAAGCTAATACTAAAATATCGCTTTCTCTAAGCCATCTCAAATAGGAACTAATATATGGTACTATCACTATCTTCTTATAACGTCATCCAGTATCTGCAAGATGTAGGACTGAGTAGCTCAGAGGATGGCGCTTATGCCGACTCAAAATTGCATTTGAATAGCAAGAAGAATTTCAACTTACTAGTTACTCTGTCGGAAAATCGCAAGCTACTGGTTAAACAGGAACGTTACATTGACAATGATGGAAATCCGCAGGAGTTTTTCAATGAGTGGCTGTTTCACCAATTGCTTCAGCGTTTTCCAGTTCTGGGAAACATTCCGGCGATCGCACCGTTACTAGCACATTTTGATGAAGAAAATTCCATTATTATCCGTAACTACCTAACGGAATATGTTGATCTGACAAGTTTTTATCAAAACAACTTGTACTTCCCACAAGCCATCCCCATCGCTATTGGCACTACCTTAGGTGTGCTGCATCGTGCCACCTTAAATCGCCAAGAGTATCGTAATTTTATGGCAACTGCTCCCCAAGGACAGTTCCGCTATCAGTTTTACAATCCGGCACAAGGAATAGGGTCAATTGGACCGGAGATTTTTGGTATGGTTCCCACTGATGCGCTGAAATTCTATGTTCTCTATCAGTGTTACGAAAGTTTAGAAGCAGCAATTGCAGAATTGGCAAATGAATGGCATCCTTGCTGCTTGACTCATAACGACCTAAAGTTTAACAACATTTTGGTGCATTCAAGGTGGGATCAGCTAGACGATTGTCTTGTGCGACTAATTGATTGGGAAGCTTGTGGTTGGGGAGATCCGGCATTTGATTTAGGAACTTTGGTCGCAAGCTATTTAGGAATTTGGCTGCATAGCCTGATTGTAGATCCAATCATTGAGTTAGAAGAATCTCTGCAACTAGCAGTGACACCTTTGGAAGTTCTCCAACCTTCAATGTTGGCATTAATTCGGGCATATCTGAATGCTTGCCCAATGATTCTGGAATATCGTCGGGACTTCCTGACGCGAGTTATCCAGTTTGCGGGTCTAGTCCTAATTCATCAAATTCAAGAAATGATTCGGGATTGCAAATACTTTGATAATGCAGGTATTTGTCAACTCCAAGTTGCTAAAAGTTTGCTGATCAGACCCCAGGAATCTGTGCTGACGATTTTTGGTATTTCCGAGTTGGAAATTATCCAACCTTTTGCAATTGCAAACCTGCCTCAGACCGAAAAAAAGCAGAGTTTGCTTCGGCTATATTACGACAATACTCGCCTGCGCGGATGTTAATGCAAATCCATCAAAAGTTCAAAAAATAATTTTGCATTTTTAATTTTTAATTTTTAATTCTTCTACTCCGCCATCTACCATTACTTTCCTTCATGATCATGCTAACTTCTGCTACCAATCAACTGCTAAATTCTCTCTTCGACATTGCCAGCAATATACAAATCGAGCCGAACTTTTGCATTCGTCATCCCAATTATCAACCCTTTGCACTGCCAACTAAAGTAGCAGAACGATTTCAGCAAACTTCGGTAGCTTTGCAGCATAAATATCTCACCCTCCTACTGCGAAATTTCCTCCACGGTATTTATTACAATGGCTCCTTGCAAACCACCTTAGCCGTCAATGCTGATGCGACTAATTACCTGTCAGACCAAAATTTAGAAAACAATTCCCTCTTAGGGATTGATTGGCAATTTTACGAGTTATTGCATACTAGCAATCATGGTACAGGTTACTTTGACCCTGGTTGGCAGGTGTTGCAGCAGGAACCTGATGGTAGTATTGCAGTTACCAAAGGTGGTTTGACATTATACATTGAGCGTGACTGCCATTTAGAACCGACGAGACAATCCGCTCAGGCTGGTGAGTTGGTTGCTATTTGGATGCCCAAAAATCGGCTGCAAAACAGCTTTTACGTTGCAGTTAGCAATGTCGGTCAGGAACAGCCAGGTTACCCAGATGCTGATTTGGGTGTGGGGCGAATCTACTTTAACTTAACTCCTTTGGGTGCGATCGCCCTCATGGACAGCCTGACACTGCAACTAAACGCTGCTGCTATTCCCTTTAGTTTTCAGGTTCCATACAATCTATCTGCATATGGACGTTATGACTCAGGAATACTCTACTTTGAACGCAACGACTATCCAGTAGTGCGACAAGTCCTTCAATATGTCTATGCAGAGCATCAATCATATTTCCAGAGGAAAGTCCCCTTGTTCACTAAGTTTTTGGCACCTGGGCTGAGTTTAGCCGAAGAACCAAACCAAAAATTTGCTCTTACTGAAAGTTTTGGGATGAACCGTTGCCAAATTGTTGCTAATGCTTTGTTGGAAGCTTGGCAAAAAGACAAAAATTCGCCTGAGGAACGGATGAGTACAATCCGCCAATATTTTGCTCGATTGGGCATTGATTTGCAGCGTCCCTACCTCAATCCCAGTTCTGAAGATATATATTACCCATTAAACCGAATCAGCTCTTGAAACTGGGAAAAACTCGAACACCCTTCCCCGAAACTAGCTGCGCTAGCTGTAGAGAAAGGATGTACCTCATTTTTCCCGTCTTACATCCCCTCCTTTAAGAAGAAGGGGAATTACGACGTTTTGGTCAAGAAGAAGGGTGTAGGGTATAGGGGACACAGCATTGGTCGGGGCTTGAAAC
>CAZZXJ010000591.1:0-4369 GCA_964657905.1 uncultured Stigonema sp. | reverse complement strand
TTTTTAAGGATTATTTATCATGTCTAAGAACAAGAAAAGCAAATCAAACATTACTCTGAGCGACCCGCAGTATTATTTCAATCGCGAACTGAGTTGGCTAGAATTTAATAACCGGGTGCTACATGAAGCACAGGATTCCCGAACGCCCCTTCTGGAGCGTTTAAAATTTACAGCGATTTTTAGCTCCAATCTAGATGAATTTTTCATGGTGCGAGTTTCAACGTTGAAGGAACTCAAAGAAGCACAGGTCAGCCAGTTATCGCCGGATGGGCGCACACCCCAAGAACAGTTAGATGCGGTGTTCCATTACCTCCGTCCCATAGTCGCCCTCCAGCATCGTCACTTTGAGCAAGAACTACGCCCCCAGTTAACTAAACACGGCGTTCATCTCCTCAACTACACTGATTTAAACCAGGAGCAGCGCTTCTATTTACAACACTACTATGAAGAGCGTGTCTTTCCCGTCCTGACGCCATTGGCTGTTGATACAGGGCATCCGTTTCCCCGCATTTCCAACCAAAGCCTGAATGTGGCAGTGATAGTCAAAGACCCTGAGACTAAGGCAGAACGTTTTGCCAGGGTGAAAGTGCCTAACATTTTGCCTCGATTTATTGCCTTCCCTAAAGAGTTGCAGCAGCACAACAAAGACGAGCCAAGTATTTGGACTGGCGTACCCTTGGAACAGGTGATTGCTCATAATTTAGAGTTGTTGTTCCCTGGGATGAAAATTCAGGAGTACCACTTCTTCCGGATTACCCGCGATGCTGATTTTCCAGTGCAGGAGGATGAAGCTGATGACCTCTTGGTGGCGATAGAACAGGAAGTCCGCAAACGTCGGCTCCATGGTTTTGTGGTACGTTTAGAAATTCAAGCTTCCATCTCTAACTTAATCCGAGAGATGCTGATGCAAGAACTGGAGTTGACACACACAGATGTTTATGAGGTGGAAGGGTTACTAAATTTGGGAGATTTAATGTCTTTAATGGCATTACCGCTTCCTGAACTGAAATATCGACCTTGGACTCCTGTGATTCCCCCCCGCTTGAAATCAGTTAATGAGCTTGACACCCAAAAGGCTTTACTGAAGATAGAGGATGAAAAGGACTTTTTCTCAGTGATTCGCCAAGCTGACTTCATGGTACACCATCCTTACTTCTCCTTCACAGCATCAGTGGAGCAGTTCATTACCCAAACTGCCTCAGACCCAGATGTGCTTGCCCTGAAAATGACACTGTACCGTACTTCTAGCGACTCACCCATTGTCCAAGCCCTGATGAGGGCGGTAGAGAATGGGAAGCAAGTTGTGGCGCTGGTGGAGTTGAAAGCCCGCTTTGACGAGGAAAATAACATAAACTGGGCAAACAAGTTAGAAAATGCTGGTGTACATGTGGTCTACGGCATGGTGGGTCTGAAAACTCATACCAAAATCGTATTGGTGGTACGCCAAGAAGGCGACCGCATTCGCCGTTATGTCCACATTGGTACGGGTAATTACAATTCCAAAACTGCTAGACTTTACACTGACATTGGGCTGTTTAGTTGCCGAGAAGATTTGGGATCTGATTTAACAGATGTGTTTAACTACCTGACAGGGTTCTCTCGAAAGCACTCCTATCGCAAGCTGTTAATAGCACCAGTCAATCTGCGCGATCGCATCCTGTCCATGATCCAACGTGAGATAGAACACTGCCAAAAGGGCAATTCTGGTCGCATTACTGCCAAAATGAATTCCCTCGTTGACCCGCAAATCATTGCTACTCTGTATGAAGCATCTCTTGCAGGAGTACAGATTGACTTAATTGTGCGGGGTGTTTGTTGTTTGCGTCCACAAGTTGAAGGAGTGAGTGAGAATATCCGGGTCCTTAGCATTATCGGGCGTTACTTGGAACACTCCCGTATCTTTCACTTCCACAACAATGGACAGGAGGAGGTGTTTATCGGTAGCGCCGACTGGATGCATCGCAACTTAGATCTACGAGTGGAAGCAGTCACCCCTGTAGAAGACCCAGATATTGTTAAAGATCTCAAAGAAATCTTGAATATTATGCTGGCAGATAACCGTCAAGGGTGGGATCTGCACTCAGATGGTCGTTATGTCCAACGCCGTCCCGGTGCAGACGAAGCAGAACGAAGCGCCCAAAATATCTTGATGGATATGGCGCTTAAGTCAACAGCGATTTGATTCCTGACCCTAAGCCCTAAAAGAAAGTTGTGTTTATTTACGCAGACTATAGAAGATTTCTATAGAAAAGATATAAATTAATGATTTTTAACTATAGATGTTTCAGAGTACTATCAATATCAATGGCAAAAAAAAATTACCCAGGCACGCCTGGGAGTTCTTTATTACTGAAGAACACTACCTGACTTTACCCAGATTTGTACTGGGGAAAAATTCGGGGTGGTTTTTCAAACTTTGAATCTCTGCTTTAAATCTTAGAGGTCATCCTAATGAACCAGCTCCTCCTTCAGGGCATCTGGTTAATACCTTGTTATGCCTTAATTGGTGCGCTTTTTGCCCTACCTTGGTGGCCGACAATCATTCGTCGCACTGGACCAAGACCGGCGGGATACATAAACTTGCTAATGACCTGCTTGGCTTTTGCTCATAGCTTAATAGCCCTGCAAGTCACCTGGAAAATGCCGCCGCAACAAATATCTTTCAGTTGGCTAAGTACTGCGGGTTTAGACCTCTCCTTAGATCTGGAAATCTCACAGGTGAGTGTCGCAGCCATGGTCTTAGTCACCGGGCTGAATCTGCTAGCGCAGATTTACGCGGTAGGATACATGGAAATGGACTGGGGTTGGGCACGCTTCTATTCCCTGCTAGGACTGTTTGAAGCAGGGATGTGTAGTTTAGCCCTGTGCAATTCTTTATTCTTTAGCTACCTGATTTTGGAAATCCTCACCTTGGGGACTTATCTGCTGGTAGGTTTATGGTTTTCTCAGCCTTTAGTCGTTACGGGTGCTAGAGATGCATTTTTAACTAAGCGGGTGGGAGACTTAGTCCTGTTGATGGGAGTGCTTGTCTTATTTCCCCTAGCAGGAACCTGGAACTATTCCGAACTGGCTCATTGGGCGCAAACAGCTAACTTAGATCCTAAAATAGCTGCACTGGTGGGTCTTTTATTAATCGCAGGTCCGATCGGTAAGTGTGCCCAGTTCCCCCTACATCTATGGCTGGATGAAGCGATGGAGGGACCAATCCCCAGCACCATCTTGCGGAACTCTGTCGTCGTGGCAACAGGCGCTTGGGTGCTGATTAAACTCCAACCTGTTCTCAGCCTATCGCCGATAGTTTCCGGGAGTATGGTGGCTATTGGTGCGGTAACAGCAGTGGGGGCTTCCTTGATAGCGATCGCCCAAATTGATATCAAACGCTGCTTATCGTATTCCGTTAGTGCCTACATGGGTTTGGTGTTCATCGCTGTAGGAACACAGCATTCCGAAGCAGCATTGTTATTGGTACTAACCCATGCCGTAGCATCAGCACTATTGGTGATGAGTACTGGTGCAATTGTGTGGAACAGCATTACCCAAGACGTAACCCAGCTAGGCGGACTTTGGTCGCGCCGCCCGGTATCGGGACTAGCCTATATAGTCGGAACTCTGGGATTAATTGCTTTTCCACCCTTGGGCAGTTTTTGGGCGTTGCTGGAATTGGCTTCAGGGCTATGGACAAAGCAACCTTGGCTTGTGTCCGTGGTGATCGTAGTCAACGCTTTGACAGCTTTCAGCTTGACAAGAGAGTTTAGTTCAATTTTTTGTGGCAAACCCAAGCACATGAGCGAGCGATCGCCCGAAGTAAGTTGGCAAATGGCTCTGCCCATGATTATTTTGCTCAGCTTTACTCTCCATCTACCCTTGGTGTTGCAAAGCTTATCACTGCTACCTAATTGGGCTTCTCTCAATAAAGATATCGCACTACTACTGATTTTATCGAGTATCTTCGGTTGCAGCATTAGTGGCGTCATTTATTTGGGTGATCTGATTCCCAAACCTGTTCGCCTAAGACTTAAAGCTTTGCAAAACTTGCTTGCTTATGACTTTTATACTCCGAAACTGTACCGGATGAGCATAGTTTTGAGCGTTGACCTGATTTCAAAACTTGCCGACATTGTTGATCGCTTGGTAGTGGATGGCATTGTCAACATGATCGGTTTAGCTTCCATTGGTGGAGGAGAGGGTCTTAAGTACACTACCTCCGGACAAACCCAATTTTATGCATTTACGGTGCTACTTGCAGTAGGGCTTTTAGGCGGAATCGTGACTTGGCAATTCTGGGGACATCAGTTTTTAAATTTGATGTTTTAATGTGTGCTAATTGCTCATGGCTCATGGCTAATAGCAATTAGCAATTAGCAATTAG
>CAZZXJ010000590.1:0-4376 GCA_964657905.1 uncultured Stigonema sp. | reverse complement strand
ATTTTTAATTTTTAATTTTTAATTCCGCCAAGCGGTACTAGTGCATTGGTTTATGCCTTATAGTAAAAAGCAAAGTTCTTTAACGTAGCGACTTGCAGGCGGGCTAAAGCATAGAAATGTCTCAAAAATTTTCCAATTCTGGCAGTGACTTTTTCAAAAAGCGATCGCTCTCGGTACGCCTTCTGTTTGTGATTCTCAAAATAGGCTTGCAAATGAGCCGCATTAACCTGCCTCTTTTTAATTCTAATGGCATCAATTTTGTCGTTGAAAAATTCAATCTCTGGCATTTCATGATGGCGGATGGGGAGTCCACTAGCAGCAGCTGCTAGTCCCATCACACTTCCCTCGCTGTCATAAACCCCATTTAGCTCAAAGTAGTTGCCAATTTTTTCCCACAATTCCAAAAACTTCATTTCTTTACCTGAGTCTTTGGTAACGACAAACATAAACTCGCTGACAAAATTGACTTGCTCTAAATCTAGATTTAACTTTTGAGATATTTTGCCAATGAGTTGCATACGTTTGACGCGATCAGGTCTTCCAGCTACTGGTTCATAGTGTCGCAGAATGTTTGTACAACTACGGGCAGAGATCCCAGGTTGCCATTTGATGGGTGCCACGTCTTTGAGAATTCGCATATCAGCATCAACAAACACACAAGCATCATAAAGAGATAGAGCTTTGGCAATGACGTAGCGTTTATCGTGGTAACATGCTACACTCTGCTGATAGTGTTTAAAAACTACTGCATTAGAACACTGATCAAAATCATCTGGACGATCAGTGAGGATAACCAGTGGATTCGACGAAAATTTTTCTAAATCTGCTGCCAAATCCTTGGCAAGGTCACGATACTTTGCACCTAAAGCGAGGGTGCAAAAACAAAATTGTTGTGCAGCCTCGTTACTAAAGAGATTTGGGGTATGGATAGGGTGAGTGGATGGCATCATCGGTTTTAACAAGCGCGTTATAACTCTGTTTTGAAAAAAACCTCATGAGGTAGAAAAAACCGCCAGAGGAAACCACGCGGAAGCACGGCGCTGGATTGAGCATCTATAGGTAAATACTGAGAACGGTAGGTTTCAATTGCCCGCTTCTTCTTGGATTGCACTGTATGAATGTTGAGTCGATAAGCACCTGCCAATTCCTCAAGCTTCAGATCGCGAAACAGCAAAGATTGCCAGTGTAACCAGATAGCATACTGCCACAAATCCACCTTGACTCCGGCGGCAGCAATTGCAGCAACAACGAGTTCATAAGTAATCTCATGCTCTCTACTCCGGTCTTTGTTGTGAGTGACGTACACTTCTTGCGGCTGGAAAGCACGCAGCAACTGCGCCATTTCCTCAATGGTTTGCTGTCGCTCAGCTTCCGTTATCCGGTACAGTGTACCATCCAATTTATCCAGAAAGTGAATATCTCTCGACTCAACACCCAGGATATTCAAAGCACTGAGTGCTTCTTGTCTGCGGATTTGAACAATTTCCTCACGGGTAATTGTCGGATGATCTGTATGGGAACCCCCACCATCAGTCACAAAAACAACCGAGACAGGTACACCTTGTTCTCTCTTCAGCGCAATTATGCCACCACAGCCCAGGGTTTCATCATCTTGGTGAGGAGCAAACAAGATTGCCGATTTCTGGCTAACATCTAGCTTTTGACTGCCTCGATACACAAGCCAGTAGAACTGTAGCTTAATCTGAAGCTCTCGCAAGCGGTAGTTAAACAGCCACCACTTGTTGTGCAAACCAACCTTTAAACGCTGAAGAAGATACTCCATGTTTATAATACTAAGTATTAAATATAACATTTTATTCTGAATCAGGGCAATTTTCCCTCCGGAATAATACGGTAAATAATTTAATATAGGTTACTTGTTTTTTACAGAAATCAATGGCAGGTAATGTTGGTTAGCGGGCAATTGATCAAAAGTTGTTGGCTTGACATTAACATTAATGTCAATGTTTATGATCGGGAAGTCAACAATCAATGGCTAACTAAGCTATGCATGCCCCAACTCTTTCAAAAAACAACCTAGCGCAACTCCTTCAGGAGAATCGAGAGATAGTGGCAGCCATTCTCTGCGGGCTACTGGTATTCCTGGGTTGGTTAGCACTGAACTTTGGCTGGCTTGGTCTTGCCCTATTGATTCTACCGGCAGGGTATGTGATTGGCGGTTATGAAAGCACCCGTGAGGGACTGACAACCCTATTTGAAGAAAAAGAACTGGATGTAGACCTGCTGATGATTGTGGCAGCTTTGGGAGCTGCTGCTCTAGGGCTATGGCGACGGGAATACTACTTGATCGTTGATGGAGCAATCTTAATCCTGATCTTCGCAATCAGCGGCGCACTCGAAGGCTATGCCATGCAAAGAACCGAGCGCAGTATCCGTGGTTTGATGAGTCTGACTACAGATACCGCACGGGTGCTGCGGAATGGAATTGAGCAGATGGTGTCGATCTCTGAGCTACAAATTGGCGATCAAGTCCTCGTCAAGCCGGGAGAACTGATTCCCACTGATGGCATGGTTATTGAAGGTTTGAGTACCCTAAACCAAGCCCCGATCACGGGAGAATCCATGCCCGTTGAGAAAACGGTGGGAGATGAAGTCTTTGCAGGCACGATCAATGGCAACGGTGCGCTGAGACTCAAAATCCATCAACCGCCAGAGAGTAGCCTGATTCAGCGGGTGATCCGTATGGTGGCGCAAGCGCAGACTGAAGCCCCAGAATCCCAACAGTTTATTGAACGATTTGAGCGGGGCTACGCTAAGGTAATTGTGCTGATTGGCATCTTGCTAGCAACCCTGCCGCCCTTTATTTGGGGCTGGAACTGGGAAAACACGATTTATCGGGCACTGATTTTTTTGGTAGTGGCTTCGCCCTGTGCCTTGATGGCAGCGATTATGCCAACCCTCCTGTCAGGAATCGCAAATGGAGCAAGACACGGGATTTTGTTCAAGAATGGTACTCAATTAGAAATGATTGGGCGGGTTAAGGCGATCGCCTTTGACAAAACCGGGACCCTGACCACAGGCAAACCTCAAGTAGTCCAGGTCATGGCAACACAACACTCCGAAGACAAGTTGCTACAGGTGGCAGCCGCACTGGAGAGTTTGTCTGAGCATCCCATTGGTGAAGCCATCGTTCAAGCCGCCCGACAACGGGGCAAGGCATGGACTGAAGCAGTCAATGTTCAGGCTAAAACCGGACTGGGGATTACCGGAGAAATTGACATACATACAGCTTATGTCGGCAAAGCAGACTTTGTCCAAGCGCAAGCGAATCGTTGTCCAGATGCCCTCATTGAGCAAAGCCAGCAGTGGGAACAGTCTGGCTTCACGGTTGTTTGGGTCGCCTATGCCGGACTTATCCTCGGTATTATTGCCGTTGCCGATACGGTGCGACCCACAGCAGCCAAAGCGATCGCCAGTTTGAAACGCCTTGGTATTGAGCGGATTGTCATGTTGACAGGTGATAACTCGCGGACTGCCCACAGCATTGCTCAGGAAATTGGCATAGACCAAGTGTATGCAGAACTCCTACCGGAAGATAAAGTCATGGTGATTCAACGGCTACAGAGGCAGTACCAGACTGTGGCGATGGTGGGAGATGGCATTAACGATGCCCCTGCCTTAGCCCAAGCATCCGTGGGAATTGCGATGGGGGCTGCGGGGAGTGACGTGGCGCTAGAAACAGCAGATGTGGTGTTGATGGCAGACCGTCTGGAAAAATTAGCGCACGCCATTCGTCTGGGTCGTCGCTCTCAGGTCATTGTCAAACAAAACATCGTATTTGCCCTCAGTTTTATTGTTCTGCTCTTGGTTGCTAACTTTACTAGCAATATCACTATGCCCTTAGGCGTTTTGGGGCATGAAGGGTCTACGGTGCTGGTGACGCTGAATGGTCTACGGTTACTGAGAGATTAGATTGGCGCCCCCACCCCCAAAGGAGATGGGATTCATCCGGGGGGGTTACTCCCTATATTATTGGGTACATCTCCTACTGTTATTTGCTAGCTAGATTTTATAGCCTAAGAGTAGGGCTAAATATGATCCCTAATAAGTTTTAGTAAAACTTTTTCTTTAGCAATTCAGGTTTTCAAGATGGAAACTTTATTAAGATTTCCAAGGCATTCGCCGACTGAGCTAGTCTCTAGGCGCGGTCAGATGAGTCAGATGAGTAGGCATTCTTGCCCTTGCTGTTCAGATATTTTACTCCGCCACATTCATTCGGGAGAAGTTTACTGGCGTTGCAGCACATGCTATCAGGAAATGCCAGTTTGCGAACATAAAATCTGATTACCAAAATGATAAATCTCTAATCTCAAATGCAAGAGTAATATGATGTCCGGTAAATCACTTATAATTCC
>CAZZXJ010000589.1:0-4384 GCA_964657905.1 uncultured Stigonema sp. | reverse complement strand
AAGCCATGCGTGCTGTTCAGCCAGAAGGACCATACCTTTTAGCAGGTTGGTCTTATGGGGGTCTTGTCACTTATGAGATGGCTTTACAGCTTTTGGCACAAGGACAGCGAGTCGCCTTCTTGGCCTTGCTAGATACTAGCGTTACACCTGAAGTCACTAAACAAAAGACTCTTGAAGAAGTTTATGGAGATGATGCAACATTCCTCGTTGCACTTTTTCAAGAGATTTGCCCAACAATATCATTGGAGCATATTCGGCAACTTGCTCCCAGCGAACAGATACCCTACATAGCAGAACAGTTGAGGCAGGCAAATCTAGTTGGATCTGGTTTTGAGTTGACACAAGCACAATTTTTTATCAAGCTTCACAAAGCCCAATTCCTAGCTTTACAACGCTATGAACCCAAACCCTATCCTGGTCGAGTTACCCTCTTCCAAATAGCAGAAGAACACAAGGAAGTTTCTTTCGGACCAACAAATGGCTGGGACGCATTAGCTGCTGAGGTAGACGTTCACATGGTACCAGGTACTCACGTCTCTATGATGCTCAAACCCAACGTCCAAGTTCTGGCAGAAAAATTGAAACGCTGCCTTGAGCAGGCGCAGGCGGAGAATTGAGGAACTTGATGTGGGAAAATGCACTCTAGCCAGCTACTGGTTTTGATCACAATCCTCATCTGGACAACTGCGATCGCTCCTTGAACACCACAATAACTGCAAGGTATTCATATTATTGAAATGCCGTCTCATTCTCCAGAACTTCAACTCTTCAGTTAGACTTTGGCCATTGACAAATGAGCCTCTTGCGTTCCCGTTCATTTGAAGACCTTGATGAGTTAGAAGAAGTTTTATTTAATCGCTGTCAGCAATTGCTCCGGCAACAGGATTTAATTCGAGGTTTAACAAACTTCCACTGATGGTCTCAAGTCGCAGCTTAATTATGGGTAAGCATCCGGACATGATATTATTAGGTGGAAAGAAAGGAGAGGCTGCCATCGGCAGCCTTTCCTTTCTTCCTTTTTGTATAAGAAACTGAAATTTATCGCAAAAACTGTGACAAAAAATGTGAAAATTTTAACTATTTCTTTTGCACGAGCTTCTCCTGCGACAATAATTGTCTGCAACATCGTCAGAACTCCCACTATGAGAACCGTTAGTACTGACTGTGGCAAGGTAACATTCGCGGGGTATAGTTGGGCGTCTGGTGTACGTGCACATGCATGTCATTCTGTATCCAGAGGTGAGTAGACTTGCTCCCTTGATGGCCAAACGCATACCTTAATAAGATGGGACGTGGCACTATCTACAAGAGACTCCATTGTATCTCGACTGATTGAAGGTTCAGAAAACAAAAAATTCAAAAGCATTTTGCCTTCGAAGGTGGCTACAGCTGCACTAAAAACACCACTAAATGCTCTCGCCCCTGGAGCAAAGCTGATTTCTTCTAGAATGAATGGACCGTAAATTTTAGGGATGTTGACTCGACCAAGATTGCTAAGAATCACTGTTAAAACCGCCTTATCAGCATTTAGGTTCATAGAGAATTCAAGTATCTTCCTGAGCATCAATGCCTTGCAGAAGATATCATTGCGCTCTATCCCAGCTTCCATCTGTTGTTTTACATCCCGTGCTAATTCCCAGAACGATGTATGAGTTCTTAAGGTGTGAAATGAAATCAGCCCAGAAGCTACTGCGCTTAGGTGTTCATTGCCAACAATTGGTTGGAGACGTTTTCGCAAATCAATAGGCGAGAGACAGTTGACACCCACATCACATCTATTGCTAGCAGTAATTTTTTTGGCTGCTGCGAACAACATGGCCGCACACAAAGCACTGTGGACTGTTGTCCCCTCCTTTCGACAAAGATTAACAAGTTGTTGAGTCAATTGTGGGTCTAACTGTTTGTGAATCATGCTGCCACGGCGTAACTCCATAGGTACACACTGCTCAAAACCCAACGATTTCGGTCGATACCACAACATCTGGAACACTTCGCGCAACAAATATGAAGCATTATGCATAGCACCCCTGAACCCCTTCATTGATTCAGGCAGTAGCTCTTTGAGAGGTGGAAGTTCAGGCAAACTAGCGACTTGGGTAACTTGCTCCCCAGACGCTAAACTCTTACAGTAAGTCAATATTTCTGAGTGCAGTTGAATGCTTAATAATCCATCTGCGATCGCGTGGTGTACTGTTGTCAACAGATAACTTGTACTGTGTTCACTTTCAATCTGAACGAGTGTGGTTCGCAGCAGATATTGACTACTATCAAATTTTTCGTTCATCTCTTCCTCAACGACTTCTTGCCACTGCCCGTTGTGGAACTTGTTTACAACCCGCAAGGGAATTTTTGGCGTCCCTTGAGTTTCAAACCGAAGACTATCTGACGAACCGACAATACGGGAATTAAGACGAGGGTGACGACACTGGATCAGGTCTAGAGCCTGTCTGACAATCTCTTCACCGAGGGGACCTCTGATGCGACTTATCGTTACTATGGTGTTGCAACCAGTATAGCGATGGAGGATTTCCATAGCTTGCTCAAGGGGGGCAAGTTTTCGATTGTTAATCATAAAAAGCTCCACTTCCATAGTTATACTATGGGCTAAATTTGAAAGTGTCAGATTTGGGTACGACTCTCACACTCGCACAAATAGCGCCTGGATGCCAGACCGAGATCAAGATATAAGCAAGGGTAGTTGGGATCTGTCTTCGATGAGATTTATTTTTAAATGGAGGGGAGGCGATTGTTGCAAAATATGCGATAACCTTTTTGCAGTTGCTGGCTCCGCATGGATTACAGGGGTTTTCACATGAATAGACCACACTGAGCGAACCAACCCCAAGCATCATTAGAGGAGATTTGCTCGGTAATAATCTCCGTTAAGGCTTGGTTAAGTGCCTCGGTGGTTCTGACTTTTACAGCAGGCAAACACTGTTTGAGTTTTGACTCTTCCCAATTCAATTGGAGATAAATCCGGTGAATAAGGAGGCAAAAACACCACCCTTGCACCAACAGCTTCAATCACGTCTTGAATTACCCCCGCAGTGTGTACCGACAGATTATCCATCACTACGATGGCTCCCGTCTATAACTCAGGTGGCAAAACCTCTTGGACACGTTGGCGTAGATCCGTTGAGTAGGGAGCAGACATTTACTTTTGAGTATTTTTACTTCCTCTCTATTCTACTAGTTTTGTAGTCTACTCAACTGAAAACTGCTGTAAGAGCAACTGCCATGCACCCAGCTTGGGGGATGTCGGAAACCAGTTCAGTTGTGACTTTTTCCCTTCTGCCAATAAGTGTAGGTGCCTGCCTAGTGATAGCAAGGCTTGAAGTGGCTTCTAATGGGATATAATTTTTGAAGTTCTGGCAGAAAAATTGAACCTCTGCCTTGAGCAAGCGCAGGCTGAGAATTAAGGATCTGGATGTGATAAAATGCACTCTAGCCATTTGCTGGTCTTGATCGCGAGTTGATCTGGACAACTGCGATCGCTCCTTAAACACCATCACCACTTTACTGGAGACATCATTATGGCAACAATGGGAAAATATTGCAAAGCTTACTTGCTGAAGAATTTACGTCAGTTCAGTCAGTGGACTGAGCGAATTGAAAATGTTAGAAAAGAGAAGAAACAGGTAGATGGCAAGGAAGTCGAATTTGAGAGACAACTAACCGATGATGACATTCTCTATCTGCAAGAAAATTATGTGGTCACAGATGGAATTTTCCAAGACGAAAACATCATTTTTGATAACGTGACTCCTGAATGGAAAGAGTTTTGTACAAACACGCTCTTGTTTGAAATTCCAGTTTACGAGTCTGTTGCAAACAGGGCGTCGTAACTCATGGCAAATTTAGATCAGTCAATTAGTTCTTGACAAAGTACTAGTCTTGAGCGCGATCTGATTTAGATTACTGGTATCGCTCCTTGAGGATCATAATAACTTTACTGGAGGCATCATTATGGGAACAATGAAAAAATATTACAAAACTTACTTGCTGAAAGATTTAAGTCTGTTAAGTCAGTTTAATGAGGGAATTGGCAAGGTTTCAAAAGACAACAAACAGGTGACGTCGCTGATTAAGAGTATGAATTTCCTCTCACGGAATTGGACAAAGACGCAAAAATCATTTTTTTAAATACTCGGTTTTGGGATTTCATACTTCAATTGAGCAACGCCAAACAGATTGATGGCAAATACAGCAGATTTCAGGTAGATGAAGTCAACCCATAAAACCCGAAACCCTTTAGAGACTGTACTGTACAGTCTCTACATTTATTCTATGAGAACGGAATCTGCTCAGGACTTACGCAGGCGTGATTGGTCATTGCGAGCGAAACGCAGTGTAGTGAAGCAATCCCAGTCTTGACGAGATTGCT
>CAZZXJ010000588.1:0-4394 GCA_964657905.1 uncultured Stigonema sp. | reverse complement strand
TATGTTCGTCTCCAGGAAGTCCTTTTGGCTTAAATCAACCCTTCGCGCACAGCCACAGCTGCTGCCTGGACGCGATGATCAACGCTAAGTTTGTTGAGGAGCATACGCACATAGGACTTGACGGTTCCTAGTGAGAGGTGGAGATGATCGGCAATCTCAGGGTTTGAGTATCCTTGGGCAATCAGTTTAAGAATCTCGATCTCACGACTACTGAGAATCGGTTGTTGGATCACCTCAGATGCAGTAAACTTATTTGACACAACAGTGGGCTTGAGCAGCCGAGAAACCTTTTGAGCTATTTGAGGGTCTAGATAAGCACCACCTAGGAGGATCAATTGAATGACAGCGATGAGTTGTTCCCATTCAATGGTCTTAAGGCAGTAACCGTCCGCACCAGCTGCGAGCATTCCTACCACCTGGGTGTCGCTATCGAACGCACTTAAGGCAATGATACGAGTGGCAGAGTGGTTAATTTTTATCTGCTGCGTGGCTGTGATCCCATCTTTGACTGGCAGATCAATGTCCATCAAAACTACATCAGGCTGGAGTTGAGCAGCTAATTCAATCGCCTGTACACCGTCTGCTGCTTCTCCAACCACACTAAAGCCAGGTTCAATGGCAAATTGGCCTTTCATACCTCTGCGTATCAAAGGATGGTCATCGACCAGTAGAATCTGCACGGTTTGTTGTTCGCTACTCTCAGACATTACTCCTCTCCATCTCCTTTTCATACTGGAACCCACCCTTATCCGTGGGAACTGGGAGGGTAAACAAGAAGGTACTACCCTCTCCGAGGGTACTTTCGACGCCAATAGTGCCTCCATGGGCCTCGACGATTTGACGACACAAGTACAGACCAAGCCCAGATCTCCCACGCTGACCTCGTCCCTGAATGAAGCGGTGGAAGAGCCTTTCCTTATCCTGGATTGCAATGCCTGAACCTTGATCGCTTACGGAAACCTGTACTTGGGCTTTTCCGAGAGTCGCTACCTCAAGGAAAATTTCCTTGTTGGGCTGACTCACCCGTATAGCATTCTCAAGTAGGTTTTGTACAACCCGTTGGATCTCTATGCGATCACCGTAGACGCTGGGCAGTGATTGAGAAATTTTATAGGTGATGGCGAACTCACGCTTGGAAGTGGCCTTTATCTGGGTAATGACTTTGACAAAAATCTTTTCCCAGTTAAGGGTATCCCAGCTCAGGTGAGGGCCACCACCAGCTTCATAGCGAGAGACGTCCAAAAGGGCTTCCACAAGCTTGAGGAGATCTTCGTTAGCTTGGCGGTACTCTTCAAACACTTCCCTCCAAGTGTCGCTCACGTGACCAAAAGCTCCTTTGAGCATGGAGTCCAAGGTGGTACGGGTGGCAAGCAGGGGGGTGCGCAGGTCGTGGGATAGGGCGCAGATCAGATCCTCAAGGTGTTGGTTGCGCACCTCAATGCGTTGCTGACGGTGGCGAACCTCTCTTGCGGCGTCGAGAACTTTAGCCAGATGACCGATTTCGTCGGGAGATGAATAGCCAAGCCGGACTTGCATTTGACCTGCACGCGAAACTTTGCCTACTTGCGTCAACTTGCCCAGGGGAACCTGGACTTGTCGATGCCAAAGCCGGAGGCTCAAGCCTACTCCTGCTAAGACCATCACTGTGCTGAGAATGTCTACAGCAATGTTTATGTGATATAATTTGATTAACCAATGTTTGCGTTCGCCCAAAAGTATCTCCTCGCGCTCAAGCAGGATCAAAACCTGGGTGCGTAAGGAATTGAATAAGGTATTTTCCGCCAAGGTATACCTGCTGACACCAGAGATTGCCCTCTGAGCCAACTCACTTTGCCTGGGGTCATGAAGATATTTGATCTGATCCAGTATATTAAGTTGGGTAGGGTTGTGTCGGAGCAGATTGTATAAGCAGTTGAGGCTGCTTTGGAAGGCGATTTGCGCCTTACTATAAGCATCAAGGGAGGCTCTTTCCTCATTTATCAAAGCGTTAAGCAGATGTTCTCCTTGAAGCTCTACTAGTAAAGTATGAGTTACCCAGTCGGTTGCTTGCTGAGTGAGGAGTTCTATAGAGAGGTTCAAGCCTTGTTGCCCTACTATCAACAACACCAGCACCAAAAAGCTAGTGTACACAGGCGTAAATAAATGAGTTTTCCGACTCAATTGACCCAGGAAACGCATCAGATTATTAGTAGATAACACCATGAAATAAGTTCCAACGCTCATAAGTAGATGAACAAAAATATTTACAGTCATTGCTCACGGAGCGAAGCAAACCAAGACCTTGCGAATTGCTTCCCAAGCGCTACCCTACGGGAAGCCTTTCCCTTGTCTACGCTGCATTCGCAATGACATTGTGTAATTAATTATGTTTACCTAGTTACAGGTCATACGACACTATTGGCTGATCTATAGGTTGAGCCAAATTGGCTGTGATCTAAGACATCTGCCAATGTTTGGTTTTGGCATCAATTATCATCGTGTGGGCATTGGTAGACACACCTGACCGCCCTTCCGCATCAGCAGCTAAGCTACTAACAGACCGACCACTAGGGACAAGGACATACTTAGAACGTACGTACTGTCAAAAGTTCATTATGTGTATTAAGTCCAAGCTTCTGCTTTAGGCATTTCAGGATGCATTCTTTTCGATCCACTTAGAACCTTCAGGTTCAGAATATGCCGAAAAAATGAGGATTTTGTTAATCCTCATTAACAAAAACCAGCGAAAATTTGCAGTTTAGTCAATGCATATAATCCTCTATTTGTACAGTGCGTAAGTCCTAATACTAGCCCTTTCAAGGTGGTGAATTCGGAACGAAGATTGGTTATTTCAACCTTCAAAAAGCCCAAAATATGGCTGGATGATTCAAGATTGTAGCCGGAAACAACGTATTTTCGTTTGTCACCTTGATAAGGGCTAGTCCTAATACTAACGAAATATGTGTTCATAAAAATCACTGCATCATCTAACCAAGAACAAATATTATCATAATTATTTAACAAAATTTATTATTTTTATTATATAAATTTTATTGAAACCTGATGCGAATTTATACATTATAACCATGGCATTTTTTGTCACACTATAGTTAATTTGCGGATCAATGTGTTGGCTGCCTCAGTTGCTTACATTAGTTTAGTTAGGAAAATGAGCAGGCGACGTAAAGTATAAACACATTGATTGTCCCACATATCGACTCCAACGGTAATGTTACCGATGGAATGACTTGGGCTGTACTCAGAGTCTTAACAGCGTGTACTGTTTGTGTGAATTTAATATAATAATATATATACATGATTTAGTAGCAATACAAACGTTTATATCCAATTTTTTCAATAATGTAGTAGGGCTGAACACTCATCAGTTATACACTGATGAGTGCTGACTTTACCGCCCAAAAACTGCTGATTTTTTACGCATTTATTAATGATTTTTCTAAATCAACTGCTGATTCTTATATGTCATAGCAGCACGGTTGAAAAATCGCTGACGGGATTGCCATAAGACGAAACTTGTACTTCTAGCTCAATAAACTGCTTGTTATTTTACGGAGTTCCGTAATAGATTCCCCTGCCGTTAGTGCCAATAAAGACTAGTCCGAATTGCTGAGAGCTAGCCTCCATCACGTTAGGATCATCGCCAATGGGCTTGGTGCGATCGCCAATGCTTGCCCATGTTTTTCCTCGATCTAGAGAACGAAAAATTCCTTCACCCATGCCAGTAATTTTGCCATACACATACAGCGCTGGAATTGTGCTTTTCGTCTGCGGCTTCCCAAATGCAAATAAATAAGCTCTCTCCACTCCGGCAATATGAGAGAACGTCATGCCACCATTTGTTGAGCGATAAAGTCCGTTCCAGTTGAGACTGACCCAGACTTCGCCGGTGACCCTTGGAATCGTTTTCAGCATAGACCAACCTTCGTTCGGGAGCGATGAGTTCACAATGCTGAAGGATGCGCCACCGTCGCTACTGCGGTAGACTTTACCGTCACTGTAGTAGTAAAACATGTTGCCATTTACTTTGTCCGCCGCCAGTGGTTGACCCCAGTACCACGGTCCCTTGGGTCCGTTAGGCAATCCTGATACTGTACTCCACGAAGTTCCGCCGTCGGTTGTGCGCCTAGGCTGCCCCTCACTAACGATCACGACGAACAGATTTGGGTTGTTTGCTGACATAGCTACGCGTAGCGGTATTGTGTTCTGCGTCCAGGACGAAAACTTTTTCCACGTCAGTCCGCCGTCTATGGAAGTTGCTCCCGTATAGGTATTGTTCCATCGGTTACCGCCAACGCGCACCATACACGCCGGGTGGCTTTCGCTGTAGGCAAGGCTGTATGTGTCCTGAAACCTAGGACCAGTCTTGCCGCCAAACTGGAAAGACGGGTAGGCAT
>CAZZXJ010000587.1:0-4406 GCA_964657905.1 uncultured Stigonema sp. | reverse complement strand
CAATCAGCCCTGCAATCAGCCCATAAATAACTCTATAGCAGATTATTTGAAACTTAAATATTAACCAGTATGGCTGTATTTCTTCAATTAAGAATTCAGTTTTAGATTCGGTTTGCATTTGTTTAGCTAACCAAACAAGCCACAGACGTGTTTGTTTAGCATTAGGAGATTTTTTCTTAGCGTATGTCTTACTATAAATATCCCGTTTCAACATTCGGCTCACATAAGCATCTAATAAATGCTGAATTCTGTCAGTGGCAGATGATAACTGCTGCCAACTATCAATAGGTATTTCTTGAAAAGATAAAATAGTAATATTGAGTAGTAAGGGTGTTCTAATCAACTCAAGTAAATTTGAATCATTCTCGATTGTTCGTTGTAAGTCTGTACAGTTAACTTCATTGAGATAATCACGAATTTGATTATTAGTTAGAGGCTTTAAATAGATTTCTCCGTTGAGAAGAAGTTTAGTAGAATGGTTACTGTACTCTTCCCTACGGCTACAAACCACTAGATACTGTGGACTACATTCTCCTTGCAATAATTGGTTAATAGATTTAATGCAAGATTCCTGAAGTACTTGTTTTACCTCATCCAAACCATCTAGTAAAGGTAGAAGTTGCCGATTTTTTAGCCATTCTTGTCCAAGTGATTTTGAAACACCATATTTAGACTTGAGTTCAGCAATCAACCAATCAGTAATTGATTGGCGTTCATCTTGCCAAGAAGAAAGATTTAACAATACTGGAATAGGATAATCTGGTTGTTCTTCAGCTTGCCTAATTAAAACTTGTGCTAATTCTAATTGTGTAGTTGTCTTACCTGAACCAAGCTCACCCAAAATTAACAGCTTACCTACAATTTCTTCAGAGTCAAAAACCTTTAAAATAGTTGTATTCTCAGGGAGAGGCTCAGGAGGTCTTAACCCAATTTTTATCTCTGTATCCCAAGGATGCTTTACCCCTTCTAGTTGTAACTCATTTCCAAGTTCTATTAGTACTCCATTGTGTAGAGACTGTTTTAGCCGTGCGTTAACTTCAAATTTAACTGCATCCAATAATATCTTTCGATTCTTCTGCTGTTGTGTATAAGGTATCGCCGCAGACTCTATCAACAGTTCTTGGGCAATAGTTTGCAACTGTTGGTTCTCTGGATTCGACTTACACGCTGCATCAACAAGATCTGCAACCCATCCCTCAGAATTTGCTGTTTTTATTAAATTAAAGACAATCTCTTCTAAGCTATTACCACCAGCTATTGCATCTAAATTTCGCTCTAACTCAAACGCTAACATTCTCTCTAAGGATGCTTTGTCAGGAAAAGCATCAAGAAAAACCAATTTTAGTTGTTCACGCTGCTCACCAGTTAACTTCTTATTTTTCATATAAGTTATTCATATCTAGAAGCTTGAATGAGTTGGGAATTGTGATCGCTGGTTTCAGGCTATCCCTGAGCTACCCTGTTACTACTTAACCCAAGTTGCGGGTTATAGATGAATGGCGATCGCTTTGGGTCACTTAAGCTATAAAATTCCCTCCAGAGAGAAATTTAGGAGGGGAAGATGCGCGGGGGAAATAATTACTATCTATGCTATCACTGACGACTTGTTGAAGGCGATTGGGCATGAAAATGATTTCAGATGTGAAATGAGTGATGCAGAAATTATCACAACGGCATTGATTGCCGCCATTAAGTAACTGAATTCTTAATCAAGTCTAAGGCGCGGGGCATTCGTGATAGGTTAAGACTAAATTAATTTTGTCAATTCGTAATTATCCTGAAAATTGAACAGATACTGAAGTATTAAAATCATATTTGTACTGATTTTTCAGAGCTTGAATGAATGATCGGTTTAAATATTAAGCGATCGCCAAGCAAAAATTCTTTAGACAATCCTGTAAGTGCTTGAGCCTCTTGAACTGTTAGCAGCAACTTATCTGCTATCGGTACACTGGGCTGAGTCTCGCTTCTATCCAGCAATCCTTCGATGATTGAAACTTATCATAGAAAGCCCCCAAGTTATGTTCTGGAGGCTTTTATGTGAGTCCGTGCGTGTTGTTTTGCGTAAAACTGCCTGATTCGTGTGATTATCTGTAGTAGGCACACGAAACTTGAAAGTGCAGTATGGGGAAGCAGCATAATGGTGATGCCATGAGTAACAACACTCAAGTCAAAACAATTTTGATTCTGGCAGCAAATCCCACAAATACCTCACCCCTCCGACTAGGTGAGGAAGTACGGGAAATAAAACTTGGATTACAACGTGCTTCCAAACGTGAGCAGTTTAAGTTAGAGCAAGAGTGGGCAGTGCGCGAACGTGACTTTTACGCGGCAATCCTAGAACACAAACCGGAAATAGTACATTTCTGTGGGCATGGTGCAGGCGGTGATAGTATTGTCCTAGAGGATGATACGGGGCAATCTACACAAGTCGGAAAAGAAGCGCTGTCTAAGCTGTTTAAGTTGTTTGCAGCTAAGGGGGTTGAATGTGTCGTTTTGAATGCCTGCTACTCAGAGATACAGGCTCAAGCTATTAGCCAATACATTAAGTATGTCATTGGCATGAATCAAGCTATTGGGGATAAAGCAGCAATCTCTTTTGCTAGGTCATTCTATGAGGCACTTGGCGCTGGCGAAAAAGTGGATCATGCATTTGAGTATGCTTGCATACCACTGGTAGGATTAAAAGAAGACCAAACGCCAGTACTGAAAACAACATTAATTCATCCTGCTGATATTCAGTTTGAAGCTGGCGATATTCCTCCTAACCCATACTTGGGTTTGTCTGCTTTCGGTGAGAAGGATGCAGCATTCTTTTTTGGACGGGAGAAATCTGCTGATGATTTGTTTGAGATGGCTCACCACCAACAATTGGTTGCAGTTATTGGCGCAAGTGGTAGTGGAAAATCTTCTGTCGTGTTTGCTGGATTAATTCCTCGGTTGAGAGAAGAAGGAATTTGGTTAATTGAATCATTACGTCCTAAAAGTGAACCATTTGACGAGCTAGCCCTAGCTTTCGTGCGTCAATTAGAACCAAATCTTAATAAAGTCGAAAGAGCAATTCAGGTAGGTAGATTAGCAGAAAGTCTTAAAAAAGGCGAAGTCAAGCTGCATCTGTTAGCGTCTCAAATCTTAGAAAATAAACCCAATAAACGCTTTTTGTTGGTTGTAGACCAGTTTGAAGAACTTTACACCCAATGTCAAGATAAGGAAGAACAACAGCGCTTCATTGATACTTTGTTGGCTGCTGTTAATCAAAAAAGTATAACATTAGTTTTTACATTGCGTGCTGACTTCTACGGCTATGTCCTCTCTTATCGTCCATTTAGCGACGCATTACAACAATTTCTGCACAAACCATTAGGTTTGATGAGCCGAGAGGACTTGAAAGCAGCCATTGAACAACCCGCTCAAAAGTTAAATGTACAATTACAAACGCATTTATCTGAAAGAATACTAGATGATGTCGGGACGGAACCCGGTAATTTACCCTTACTAGAATTTGCTTTAACACAATTGTGGGATAATCAGAAAGATGGCGAACTGACTCACAAAGCATATGATGAAGTTGGTGGTGTAAAGCAAGCACTCATTAAACATGCTGAACAAGTTTATTCCAGACTAAGCCAGTCCCAACAGCAGCAGGCACAACAAGTTTTTTTGGCATTAGTGCGATTGGGTGAAGGGACAGAAGATACTCGGCGCGTTGCTACTCAAGAAGATGTAGGTAAGGCGAATTGGGAATTAGTTACATACTTAGCTGGTTCTGAAGCACGTTTGGTAGTCACAGGACGTAATCATAAAACTTCTGAAGAAACAGTAGAAGTTGTTCATGAAGCATTGATTCGTGAATGGAAGCGCTTACGAGAATGGATTGATAGTAATCGAGAGAAGTTAATACAACATCGCAAGATTGAAGCAAGCGCTACGGAGTGGCTAGATAAGGGGGAATCAAAGGATTATCTGCTTGGAGGTAAACAGTTAAACGAAGCGAAGGCTTTTCAAAAAGAACAAGTAACTTTGTTAACATTAACGCCTTTGGCAAGTGAGTTTATTCAAGAAAGCATTCGAGTTCAACGCAGAAGATTCTTGAATACAACTGGTTTACTAGTAATTCCTATTCTGATTGCATTTATAGGAGTTGTTCCCAGCTTTAGGATACAAAGTGAACAAAGTGCTTGGCAAATATTTAAAGATCCTAAAAATCCTGGAATTAATGAAGCGCTTGAGATCTTAACTCAAGGATGTCAGGAACAGATTCTGTGGGATTTGATTCCTAAATCAATTCCTAAATCACTAGCAACTTTTTTATTTGGTGGATGCGCCAACCTCAAAAGTGCTAATCTTTCTGGTGCCCACCTCGAAAATACCCACCTCTCTGTTGTCAACCTCGAAAATGCCAACCT
>CAZZXJ010000586.1:0-4409 GCA_964657905.1 uncultured Stigonema sp. | reverse complement strand
ATAATGATGCATCTTTATCCGCTTGTCAATAGCGTTTGAGACGCGCTTACCCTGGGGAGTTTGCGCTATGCTCTACTCAGTCTCAGCGAACAATTTACTTCTTCGAGGACATCTATTAATCGTTTAACTTGGTCTGACCAAAGTTTTCCGATTCAAATCGATTCTATCTCGATGGAGGGAGAATTTACAACAGATAACATAGTTCGTATTGATTGTACTTCGCCTCAGAATTCCCAGAGTAGTACAAGTTCATCATTTACCCCTATTTCAATTAGTGTAGGTGTTCATGGAAGGTCGCTAGGACCTAGCGACCTGGCAAAAATTTGGGCTAGACAAGCAATTTTGGGAGAGACAATGGAGGCAATGGGTGTTGATGGGAGTGTTGCCAGTATGGCGCTATCACTTTCTGCACTAAGCACAATACCATTATCAGGAATTTTACAGGCAAATAATGCAACAGGTTGGTTAGCTGAAGGGCTGACAAGATTGTATATGGTTGAAGAATTTTGACGGCGATATTCTGGGTATTTTGAATACTTAAATATTGGTTCTGCAACGGCAATAGGTGTTCGGGTTGATTGCTCCTTTGTTTTTGATTCATCAGCTATGCTGGATAACAGAAAAGTTCAGCTTCAAGGAGTTGTCCCCATCAGATGCTAAAGTTTATTCTGTGTTGTTGAAACCTACACGTTAAAAGCAAGCAGATGTTAAAAATTCTTCTAACTCATATAAGTCTACAGAGTCCAAATCTTTGGGGTACACCATTACAGTTAGTTTTCTAGTAACGTACTTCTCTTTGGATGCAACAATAAACGAAGTGATAATCAGCTTGGCTAGTGCCATGCGTGGCATACCAGTGCGAGCCAAGTCAGAACCAATAATTGGAATTGCAACATTGATACTATGACCTCTAAGACGAACTTCTTGCCAAAGGTTATTCAGAGAACGCCAGATATAGTCGGAGTTTGACTCCACGGTTAAATCATTGTTCATGTACCCGTAAGCAGTTAAAAAGTAACGCTTATCATGCGTACCCAGCGTTATGGTTGTACCAATGGGATATCGCCAATTTTTGCCTCTTGTTTTATTTCGTTCTTCTTGGCGTAGTTGACTGTAAGGTTCAAGGGCTGCTTCAATTTCTGCATCGAGTTGTGTAAAGTTGCTCTCGTAAACTCGTGCGAGAAATTGTCCTTGAACGCTGCCAGGCTTAATTACTTCTCCTAATTCGGTGTCAAAAACATCATTAGCACCTATTACGAGGTGACCTTTCTCATCAAAGATGTCTCCTATTTTGATTTCGATTTCTGAATCAGGAGAAGATAATTTACTACAAAAACTTCTTGGAGGAAATCGCTGAATGATAGCAATAATGAAGCAGATGCTTAAAAGTAAACGATGCATCGTTTTCCTTCGTTCGCCACTCTTTCGATTTCCTCCACTGTTCCTGACTCAGCTAGGGGTGTTGGCGTACCGAGGCGCGTCCAGAATACGCCGATGACCAGATCGCTGGTATCTACAAGTTGTCGATTGATGACTGCCTGTCCGCGTTCGTGGAGGTCGGGAGTCGCATCGGTTTCCCAGCCTACGGGTTGTAAAATCATTTTCATGTCTAAGGTGTGCATTGAGTTCCATCGGGCGATTTCTTCCCGGATGATGTCTCGCTCTGCACTCACATCTCTAGGACTAGCGATGAGAACGCAATACAGTTTGGTTTCTACTGGCATAATTGGCAAACATAAGTGACATTGTTTATTTGATGTGTCAAATAAGGCACAATTAATCTGAAATATCAAGGTGTCACACCTATTATAGTGGTACATCAGTATCAATAAGCGTGATTCCGGTTAAAATGGTTAAAATATTGACTGTATATCCCACTTTCCGCACTTCATCGTGTAATACACGTAGATTTCCAGTATCAGGCTAATGGTGGTTAGATAACAATCACAAATAACCAATAATTGTCAATATTAATACTTGATATTTATTCAGAGTGGTAAAAAGTTGGGTGAGACTACACCGCGATCGCCTTCCCAAGTCAAAGTTTAATTCCAGCTTCCAGTGACGTTAGGTCGTTTCTGCTTAAGAAGCGATTAATTCCCTCAGTCGCAGCCACTCCGGTAACCAAGTCCAAACGTCTTCTGCCGAATCTTCGATTCCTTTAAGGATGCGCTGGCGAAACATAAGCGGAGACTCAAACCCAAAACTAGAAAGTTGCTCCCGCATTCCGTAGAGCAAGTCCTTACCCGCAAAAAAAGTTAGATAATTTTGTTGTTGAAATCGACTGCCGCTTGGGCAACAAGTTGGCAGCAATCTATCAAATTCGTCCAAGGGATTGAGTCTGGGCGAACTGAGTCTTTGTTCGTATTGTTTGATAATATTATTTAGTTCGCTCTTGCAGTTAGCTTCTGTCAATCCCCTATCTTTTGGGAAGCGATAGCTTTCTTTTTTATTTCGCTCCTCCCCCCAAGAGTTATTGGGAGGTGAAGGACGATTTTGTAGATAAAGCGACAATGCAATTCTTGCTGCGGTATAGGCGGCAATTTTAGAAGCCGAGTTCTGCAATGCCGCACGGTATTCCTCTGCGGGTGGTGCATCTTCACCCAGCGCCCGCTTTACTACCTTTGGGTCTATTAAATAATTTTCAATTTCTTTTCGTTCCCAATACCAACCTAAGGGTACTTGTCTATTATTCTCCGTAATGTACCAATCTCTAGGAGCGCCAGATGGCGGTGAGTCATCGTTATCAAAATCACGGTCTCTTAGACCTGCAATGACTGAACCGGATATAACATCTTTTGCACCCAAAATCCTTTGAGCTAAACCTTGCTTGCTACCAGCAGGTCTAACTACGCAACCATAGGGAAGTATGGCTCCAAGAACCTGCACATCTGGACTTTTGGATACTCCTTCGCAGTAGAGAATATTTACAGGCACAGCGATCCCCCAGGCAACCGGTAAGTATCATCCTCACCGATGACGTCACTTACGGCATCACTATGAGTGGTAAAAATAAACTGACAATTTTGACTGAGTTTGGGAAGTTGGCGCACCAAACTTTGTGCTGCTGGGGGATGAAGATTAAGGTCAATTTCGTCAATCAGTACTACTGAGTTAGCAATCTGTTGCCTCACAAACTCATACAGAATAGGAAATACTGACTGTTCTCCTGCTGACATCTCGACAATGTCGTAGGTGCGGTGGTCATCGTTGATTAAAAAGTAGTAGTCGAATGGTGTTGGCGAATCAACTCCAGGCATTGGTTCTACACCAGCAAAGGAGCGTCCAGGAAAGATTTTAGTATAAAGATTCTCCAGTTGCGTCAAGTAATCAATCGGATAGCTATGAGTAAGCTGGGCAAATTTCCAACCGTTGAGATACTGACGCAGCCTCGCTACACCTGCTTCAAAGGATACTCGACCGCTCGTAGACTTGCCTCTACCCACTCGCCCCAGGTCGGAGCCATTTTCTTTTGGAACTGAGTCATTGCCAAGGTTGCGGAACTGGTCAAACCAGAAAATGCCAGGTAGCTGAGAAAACTCTGAACGAACTCCTGGGTCTGTTTCCAACAAGTTTTGAGCGTAGTAGCGCCCAGCAAATTGAAAGAATTCTGCATCAGATCCAGCGCGGCAGCTTTCACCATCTAGAACGAGTCGGACGCGGTTGTTGTCCCCTGGTTCGACAAAAGAACGTTCTGGCTGTGCTGCTGCCCACCTTCTAGCTATTGCGCGTGTAGCTTCGATCTCAGAAGCAGAAAATGATACTTCTAATTCAATGTGTGGTGGTCCCCAGCGTTGGTAACGACCTGGGAGAAACCCTAACCAGTCAAAATCCGTTACCCTTTGAATTTGTCTAGTTGCTAAGGATAGAGGGAGAGCGATCGCTTGCAGCAGAGTCGTCTTCCCCATGCCATTATCACCCAGCACCAAAAATCGGTTGCTGATAGAGTTGAGGGTTTGATTTTTGAACGATACTTCAAGGTGGTCGAATCGCTTGAAGTCTTTTATCACGATAGACTCGACTTTCATCACCATTTCCCCCACGCCTGGTGGAACAATTTTAGATTCTAGACTTTATTTTGATAGGTTTTCCGTTCAGACACTTGAAATAAACATACCATTGGAACGTTGAAAGAATCCCCGAGGCAAGAGCCAGGAGAGTTCGTCAAAAAGTATACTCATTTTCTAAGAAAGCCAGTATTCGTTCCTGCTTGGGGGTGAGGTGAGAGGGATCGGCTATTCTTCCTAAGGCTTCCACAACGACTGCATGGGTGGGTTCAAACTCTTCATAAATTTTATTAGCCAACTGTCGAATACGATAGCAGTTTTGGGAAGCTTTTTCTTCACATCCAACATACTTGAGTTTGGACTAACGGGATTGCAGGAGAGATCGACCAGCAGACAGGTCAA
>CAZZXJ010000585.1:0-4417 GCA_964657905.1 uncultured Stigonema sp. | reverse complement strand
TTATATATCAAAGCTTGTGCGTGTTTGAAATGGTAGGTTTATTTACGCCGTCCTGTACTAGTATTTGTCCGATAATCCCTTAGTCAGCCTGTTGTTCAAGTGTTGCAAAATATCTTACGCTTCAAGGCTTAACCTGCGCTAGTTTCTGCTGTGGAAATTGCAGATCCTGTAGATTGACCAAAAAAACCCACTCCCTTATACCAATTCTGTATGAAGATGCACATTATTATGACCCCCCTGTAGTCCCCCCTTGGGAAGGGGGGACGGCGTTAGCCGGGGGTAAATATATGCGGCTTCACAAAGAAACGGTATTACGGGCGGCGGAACCCCGCCCCTACTCAATTCTTCATCCCTGTGGTGGCAATACCCCGAATAAACCCAAAAGCTTAAACAAATTGTTCCATTCACCGATAAAGGTGAACAAAAACAGCGTTACTAAAGCAGGATGCGCTAGAGGTAAGATGACTCGCTACAAAATTTGCAGTCTGTTTGCCCCATTTATTGCCCCTGCTTCCTCTAATTCCACCGGAATGGTTTGGAAATACTGCCCCAACAAAAAATTCTGCAACCGTTAACAGGGGTAGGTAAAATCAGCGCCCAGTAGGTGTTGATTGGCTGTCCCAATTTTAACACCAAAAAGACGGGAATCACCAACATCGCTATGACAATCAGCAGCAGTACTTGTCGTCCCCGATATTCTAGCCGTGCTAGCGCGTAACCTGCCAATGCAGAAGTTAGAATCTGAAATGCAGTGACAGCAAGTGCAAGCAAGGTAGAATTAGCAAAAGCCAGTAAAAAGTTACCTCGTTGCCAAGCATCGCGGTAGTTAGCGAACGACCAGCCATTTTTGGACAGCAGATTAGGAGTAGCCACAGGAGGTGCAAAGGATGTAAGGAAGACCACAAGCAGGGGTAGCAAGACGATAACCGCCAACAGTAGTAGCACAGGAGTGCTCAGAAAATTGAGGTGTTTAAGATTCCATCTCGGTTTTGACATCAATTTCCTAGAAAGCATTTGTTTTTTGACTACTAGAGCATCGCCCCCACCAAAAGCTAATCTACTAACATAGAGACTTGTTAAGTTAAATTAAACCATAGTTACCGTTGCTTTAAATTCATCGGGTCAACTTAATTTTGTATCAAATGATTCACATTACAGGAGTGAACAGACTATGCAGCAGTTGCCTACCAAATCTGAAATCGATTACAAGAGTGAAAAATACAAAGACGCTTACAGCCGCATTAATGCAATTGTGATTGAAGGGGAACAAGAAGCCCATGAAAATTACATCAAACTTGCTGAACTGCTGCCTGAACATCAGGATGAACTGATTCGCCTATCCAAGATGGAAAGTCGTCACAAAAAAGGATTTGAAGCTTGTGGGCGAAATCTTCAGGTGACACCGGATCTGCAATTTGCCAAGGAATTTTTTGCTCAGTTGCACCAGAATTTTCAGATAGCGGCCACTGAGGCTAAAGTTGTCACTTGCTTACTGATTCAGTCTTTGATTATTGAATGCTTTGCCATAGCGGCATACAACATTTACATCCCAGTAGCAGATGATTTTGCCCGGAAAATTACTGAAGGTGTGGTTAAAGATGAATACAGCCATCTTAACTTTGGCGAAGTTTGGTTGCAAGAACACTTTGCAGAATCGAAAGCTGAATTAGAACAAGCAAACCGCCAAAACCTCCCTGTGGTTTGGAAAATGCTCAACCAAGTTGATGAAGATGCTCGCACTTTGTTAATGGAAAAAGAAGCTTTGGTGGAAGACTTCATGATTCAGTACGGTGAAGCCCTTAGCAACATCGGTTTCACCACCCGTGACATTATGCGCCTGTCAGCCTACGGACTCACAGGTGCATAGGAAAATTGCTAATGGCTAATGGCTAATGGTAAGTAAGCGTGCGCCTACGAGGGTTTCCCGACCCAAGCAACTGGTGCGATCGCCCCTAAGCTGGGCTTCCCACTGTCAGGGGACTGCTTTGCGGTTGGGCTAACAACAATTAGCAATTAGCAATTCCGGCACATTTATAGTTACCCCTCCAATCAAAGAAGGGCTCGCCTCGTAAAATAGTTCATGTTTGGTCTAATCGGACATCTTACAAGTTTAGAACACGCACAAGCGGTAGCCAGAGAATTGGGCTATCCAGAATATGCTGATCAAGGGCTAGATTTTTGGTGCAGTGCACCACCCCAGATTGTCGATAACATTACTGTTACCAGTGTTACCGGGCAGAAAATCGAAGGGCGATATGTAGAATCTTGCTTTTTACCGGAAATGCTGGCAACTCGTCGCATCAAGGCAGCAACGCGCAAAATCCTCAACGCTATGGCTCATGCTCAGAAGCATGGCATAAATATCACGGCTTTAGGTGGGTTTTCCTCGATTATTTTTGAAAACTTTAATTTGGAGCAGTTTAGGCAAGTCCGCAACATTAAACTAGAGTTTGAACAGTTCACCACAGGCAATACTCACACTGCCTACATTATTTGTCGGCAGGTAGAACAAGCGTCGAAGCAAATAGGAATTGAACTATCAAAAGCGACTGTTGCTGTGTGTGGGGCAACTGGAGATATTGGCAGTGCTGTCTGTCGTTGGTTAGATGCTAGAACAGATGTCAAGGAACTCCTGCTCATAGCTCGTAACCAAGAACGCCTCCAAGATTTGCAAAGCCAACTAGGGCGGGGAAAAATCATGGGTTTGGAAGAAGCTCTGCCCGAAGCTGATATTGTTGTTTGGGTTGCCAGTATGGCTAAAGGTGTGGAAATTGATCCCACTGTTTTAAAGCAACCTTGTCTGCTCATTGATGGTGGCTATCCAAAAAATCTGGCCACCAAAATTCAGCGCCCCGGTTTGTATGTGCTCAATGGTGGCATTGTGGAACATTCTCTAGACATTGAGTGGAAAATTATGCAAATCGTCAACATGGACGTTCCAGCACGCCAGCTGTTTGCTTGTTTTGCTGAATCAATGCTGCTGGAATTTGAGAAGTTATACACTAACTTTTCCTGGGGTCGCAATCAGATTACTGTAGAAAAAATGGAGCAGATTGGTCAGGTGTCAGTAAAACATGGATTTAGACCACTGCTGGTTTAGTTAGTAGTTAGTGGTTAGTAGGGGCGCTCCTGCCGTTCGCCCCTACTAACTACTAACACTTCCTACTCCTCACTCCTCACTCCTAACTCCGGAAAATGCCTACTACTGAGCGTAAACCGCTACTATTGGATTTTGAAAAGCCCTTAGCAGAACTCGCAAACCGAATTGATCAGATTCGGCACCTAGCAGAAGAAAATGGCGTCGATGTATCTAGTGAAATTCGTAAACTAGAAGCACGCGCTATGCAACTGCGTGAGGAAATTTTCAGTAGTCTATCGCCGTCTCAGCGACTGCAAGTTGCTCGTCATCCTCGCCGACCTAGTACTCTTGATTATATTCAGGCAATTAGTGATGAATGGATGGAGTTGCATGGTGATCGCTGTGGATCTGATGATAGAGCTTTAATTGGTGGTGTTGGTCGCTTGGGTGGGCAACCTGTGGTTCTGTTGGGTCATCAAAAAGGGCGTGACACCAAAGACAATATCGCCCGTAACTTTGGTATGGCTGCCCCTAGTGGCTACCGTAAGGCGCTGCGGTTGATGGAACATGCCAACAAGTTTGGCATGCCAATTTTAACTTTTATCGATACGCCTGGAGCTCTAGCTACGGTGGAAGCCGATAAAGGTGCAGGAGAAGCGATCGCCTATAATTTGCGGGAAATGTTCTGCCTAGATGTACCCATTATTTGCACAGTCATCGGTGAGGGTGGTTCTGGTGGAGCCCTAGGTATTGGTGTGGGCGATCGCCTGTTGATGTTTGAACACTCCGTTTATACCGTTATTACCCCAGAAGGCTGTGCCGCTATATTGTGGAAAGATGCTGGCAAGGCTCCCCAAGCAGCCGTTGCCCTAAAAATCATCTCACACGATCTGAAAAACTTGGGAATTATTGACCAGATATTACCTGAACCCGTTGGTGGCGCTCATAGCGACCCCCTAAAAGCGGCTACCACTCTCAAGCAAACTCTGTTAGATAACTTAGAGGAACTCAAGAGCTTAACTGCTCAAGAACGACGCCAACTGCGTTATGAAAAATTCCGCAAAATTGGTGTATTCACTGAAGTTGCTCACTAATAAGACTTGAGATGATTAATTAGCAAAGCAGCAGTGCTATACTACCTCTAAAATGTAAAGATTTTTAACAATCTTCTACAGCAATAGGTGTTTGCATTTTTGGTCAATAGTCAATCTTTCGTACTTAGTGGTTAGTTGAGAATTCAACTAACCACTATTAACTAATTATCAATAAAGGATAAAAAGCCCTTGGGAGCATCTCACTTTTGTAAAAATACGCCTGCCCTGGCGAATGGAATTCGCG
>CAZZXJ010000584.1:0-4446 GCA_964657905.1 uncultured Stigonema sp. | reverse complement strand
CCGACTCCGCCAACCCCACGGACTAGGCGAAGTAGCCAAAGATTTAATAACCCTGGAACAATTTGAGAGTAATTCTGATAACAGGTTATCATCAGATAATAGCAGATTGCAATACGTATTTCTAAATATCGATGACCGCTTCTGACTCTGCACCCCAAACAACTCAAACCAATGTCTCGACTGCGCCTCACGCTGATACTAAACTCGTGGATCGCAGCAGACTCAGTAAAATGTATCAGCACTACGTCGAGATGAAGGATAAGTATCCTCACGCGCTGCTGCTGTATCGGGTGGGAGATTTTTTTGAAACTTTTTTTCAGGATGCGATTACTGTATCTAGAGAACTGGAACTTGTCCTGACTAGTAAGCATGCTGGAGAAGTTGGTAGGGTATGCATGACAGGTGTGCCACATCATGCATGGGAGCGCTACAGTACCTTACTGGTAGAAAAAGGTTATGCAGTTGTGATTTGCGATCAAGTGGAAGACGCAGCTGAGGCTGTTG
This sequence comes from uncultured Stigonema sp., assembly GCA_964657905.1. Classification (GTDB taxonomy): domain Bacteria; phylum Cyanobacteriota; class Cyanobacteriia; order Cyanobacteriales; family Nostocaceae; genus Stigonema. The sequence continues at coordinate 3,942 of CAZZXJ010000584.1, read as the reverse complement.
GTTTAGTGCGTCGCGAGGTAACACGCATCCTCACTCCTGGCACTTTGTTAGAAGAAGGAATGCTAAGAGCCGGTCACAATAATTACCTGGTTGCTGTGGTAATTGCTGGGGAACATTGGGGTTTGGCTTATGCAGATATCTCGACTGGCGAAATCCTCACCACCCAAGGAAGCAATTTAGAGCATCTGACACAGGAATTAATGCGCTTGCAGCCTTCAGAGGTGCTGGTTCCTACCAACGCCCCTGACTTGGGTCTTTTACTACGTCCCGGAGAAAAATCAGAACATCTACCAGCATGTTTGCCGCCATCATTTTGTTATTGCTTGCGATCGCAAATTCCCTTCTCAGCAGGCGAAGCCAGAACGAAAGTGTTGCAGCAGTTTAAAGTGCGATCGCTTGAAGGACTGGGCTGCGACCACCTTCCTTTAGCAGTTCGTGCGGCAGGTGGTCTCCTAGAATACTTAGAAGATACGCAAAAAGAAACCTCTGTTCCCCTCCAGCCGCTACGTACTTACACTCTCACTGACTTCCTCATTGTTGACTATCAAACTCGTCGTAACCTGGAAATTACGCAAACTGTCCGTGATGGAAGTTTTCATGGTTCCCTACTCTGGGCATTAGATAGAACCAGTACGGCGATGGGCGGTCGTGCTTTGCGGCGATGGATATTGCAACCGCTACTTGATATTAAAGGTATTCGCTCTCGGCAAGACACTATTCAAGAACTCATAGACAATACTATCCTCAGGCAAGAATTGCGGCAATTGTTACGGCAAATTTATGACCTAGAACGGCTTACAGGACGCGCTGGTTCTGGCACTGCGAATGCTAGACATTTAATAGCTTTGGCAGATTCGCTGTCTCGCTTGCCAGAATTAGCCTACTTGGTGGCGGAGTCTCGTTCTCTGTTCCTGAAAGCTTTACAGAAAGTGCCGCCTGTGTTGTCAGAGTTAGCGCAAAAATTACAAGACCATATTGTAGAATCACCACCTATACATTTAACCGAAGGTGGGTTAATTCGCAAAAGTGTGAATCCCCAGTTGGATGAGAGGCGTGTCACTGTAGAAGCAGATCAGCAATGGATTGCCAATTTAGAAGTTGACGAGAGGGCAAAAACGGGAATTCCCACGCTAAAGGTAGGATTTAACAAAACTTTTGGTTACTACATCAGTATTTCCCGGGCAAAAGCTGACCAAGTCCCGTCTAATTATATCCGCAAGCAAACTCTGACAAATGAGGAGCGTTACATCACTCCGGAGTTGAAAGAAAGAGAAGCGCGGATTCTCACGGCGCGGGATGATTTAAATAAGTTGGAGTATGAAATTTTTGCAGCCTTGCGGGACGAGGTGGGACTCCATGCGGAGGTCATTCGCAATATTTCCCGTGCTGTGGCGGCGGCGGATGTGTTGTGTGGGTTGGCAGAGTTGGCTGTTTACCAAGGTTACTGTCGTCCAGAAATGCTGTCAGGACGGGAGGTGATGATTGTAGATGGGCGTCATCCCGTGGTGGAACAGTCTTTGCCGGCAGGGTTTTTTGTGCCGAATTCGACGCAGTTGGGTCAAGAGTCATTAGCAACTGACCAAGAACCAATAACAAATGACAATGGACAAATGACAAATGACAGTCCTGACTTAATCATCCTCACTGGTCCGAACGCGAGTGGTAAGAGTTGTTATTTAAGGCAGGTGGGGCTAATTCAGTTGATGGCGCAAGTTGGTAGTTTTGTGCCTGCTAAGTCTGCTAGGTTGTCCGTGTGCGATCGCATTTTCACTCGTGTGGGTGCTGTGGATGATTTGGCGACGGGTCAATCGACGTTTATGGTGGAGATGAATGAGACGGCAAATATTCTCAACCATGCAACGTCGAGGTCGTTGGTGTTGTTAGATGAAATTGGGCGCGGGACGGCGACGTTTGATGGTCTTTCTATTGCTTGGGCTGTGGCGGAGTACATCGCTACGGAAATTCGGGCGCGGACGATTTTTGCTACGCACTACCACGAGTTGAATGAGTTGGCGTCGCTGTTATCGAATGTAGCTAATTATCAGGTGACCGTGAAGGAGTTACCTGACCAAATTATCTTTTTGCACTCTGTCAAACCGGGGGGTGCTGATAAGTCTTATGGGATTGAGGCCGGACGGTTGGCGGGTTTACCACCGGTAGTGATCAAAAGAGCAAAACAAGTGATGGGGCAGATTGAAAAGCACAGTAAGATTGCGATGGGTTTGCAAAGTCTGGATTAGTTGTCGATTAACAAATTATTTGTCGCCGTTAACGAATTAATGTCGTTGAGCTACTTCTGACAGTCGTTAACAAATGAATACGGTTACATCCTTCTTTCTTTTTTGACTTTTGACTTTGAGCCAAGCGAGTGGTCAGGGGTTTGTTGTCCCATGCCAAAGCGAACCCCTACGAAATATACTACAACTGGAATTTATACAAAGTAAGCATTTCTAGGGAAGTTGCACTATTGTCACACGGATCTCGGCTCAGCCCCAGAAGGATTGGTAAGAACAGCTTATTACTAGGCTTCCCAACCTCATAGTAAAATAAATACTCAACTCATCTTTTTTTAACCTAACCTTGGTTAACCACCAGGGTTTTGTTTTGGCTAACCATTAGGACGCTTATAATACGCTCCTACCTCTAGACCTCAACGTAAAGAAGGCAAAACCAACCATACTGGGTAGTGCATTCTTAAAGTTATTCGCGTAGTTGAGAAGGCAGCTATGCTGAAGGCAAAATGAACCCACGCTTAAAAACGTGGGATTCAAGCAAGGACGCCGTATATATTAGACAACTAACAACTAACAAATGACTAATGCTCAATTATCCCCCCACCTAACACTTTTTCCCCGTCGTACCAGACTGCGGCTTGACCTGGGGTAATGCTGAATTGAGGATCATCAAACACCAGGCGGACACGAGAGTTTTCTAGGGGAATTACCGTAACTGGTACTGGGGTTGAACGATAGCGAATTTGGACTTCGGCACGAATGGGGGTTGAAGGTTCGGCTATCGACACCCAGTTTACCCGTTTTACAGTGCATTCTGGTTGAGTTACAAGGGTGCGATCGCCTACAATGACCCGATTGTTTACTGCATCCAAGCCAATGACATACAGTGGTTCGGCAGCGGCAATACCTAATCCTTTACGCTGCCCAATCGTGTAATGATGGACACCATCATGCTCTCCCAATACTTTCCCTGTGGAGTCAACAATCTCCCCTTTTTTGGGAGCTAGATACTTGTCAAGAAATGCTCGCATAGAGCCGTTACTTTCTACTAAGCACAAGTCCTGACTTTCCGGCTTATCAGCCGTTTTAAGTCCGTATTCTGCTGCGATGCGGCGAGTGTCTGTTTTGTCAATCTCCCCTAAGGGAAACACCGTTGCCGCTAATAAATCTTGGGACAGATCATAGAGAAAGTAGGACTGGTCCTTGTTGCGGTCAGCTGCCCGTAGCAACTGGTAAAGTCGAGTTGCTTCATCATAAACAATGCGGGCATAGTGACCCGTAGCAATGCGATCGCATCCCAGATTTTCTCGGGCATATTGCACCATCGGACCAAATTTCACAGTTTTATTACACTCGGAGCAAGGCAAAGGTGTGATCCCAGCACTGTAACCTGCTACCAGGTAATCGACAATATTAGTCTGAAACACTTCCCGAATATCAACAACCTGATGGGGAATCCCCAACTGCTCACAGATATCAGCCGCATCGATCATACCTTCAGAGCAGCACTGACCTTTCCCTTTCATCAGCCAAAGGGTTAGACCAATTACATCATAGCCCTGATGGTGCAAAATGGCAGCTGCTGTGGAACTATCAACGCCACCAGAAAGACCTACTACGACTTTGTTCATATCGGTGAATTGCTAGGCTACTAATATCTAAACTAACACTATGAAGTTGCTACAACCACAATTAGGAGTCAGGAGTC
>CAZZXJ010000583.1:0-4466 GCA_964657905.1 uncultured Stigonema sp. | reverse complement strand
GGCGGGGTGGGGTGGGATGTTCTGGGAATTATAAGTGATTTAGCGGACATGATATTAGCAGGGCAAACGTATCTAAATTACTCTTGACAAAAACATAGGTTGGTGCATCTGCACAAGAATAAGAATTCGTCGTTTGATTTATTTTCCAGGGTCAAAGCGATGCCTTACGGCAAGCCGCAAAGCGTCTACGCCTAAAATCTTGTCAATAAGCGAATGTTAATGCGATTGGTTTAGACATTATTGAGATTGAAATGCTCTTATTGACATCGCTAGCCCCAGAAACCTTGCCTAAAACCCTTATTCTTTCGTCAGTTTTCAAAAGTTTTCGGTCTACTGACTATGGACTGTCGTCGATCAGAAATCCAAAAATTTAATCAGTTCATATAGTGAATGATGGGTATCCACAGCCAAGTTATTTGTCGTTTGCCAAAAAACTCGTCCTCTTTGAGATATCACTTTTACTGAGATTTGTGTGGAGTTCCGATTCGGCAACACTTGGAATCCCACTCGTTGTAGGGCGCGAGTGGTCCACACTGCTTCGATCCCCTCACCCACCAAACTAATTTCTCCTTTGTGAGGTGTATTGAGATGAAATTCCCCAGACAACACATCAAACTCTACGCCTTCAGAGCGAAAAGTATCAGCAAATGCACCACTGAGCACCAAGTCTTCTGGTGCGCCGATGTGTAAAGAACCGTTAGCTGATAAAAGCCAAATTTTATCAGCAAGGCGCAAAGCTAAATCCAAATCGTGTGTAGAAAGCAAAATCGCCTGATTTGTCTCCCTTGCCAAGCGCCGCAATAGTTGCATAATCTCCACGCGCCGAGGTAAATCTAAAAAAGCTGTTGGTTCATCCAATAGCATCAAAATAGGTTCTTGTGCCAAAGCGCGAGCAATCATGATTTTTTGCCGTTCACCATCACTAAGTTCGCCAACATTGCGTTGGGCTAAATCTACAGATCCCACAGCTTCAATTGCCCAGTTGACTATTATCTCATCTTTGTTTGTCAACTTTCCCCACCAGTCAGTATAAGGATAGCGTCCCATTGTCACCAAACTATAAGCTGATAGCATACCCACATCAACCTTTTCGGTGAGTACCAAACTCAGACGCTTTGCTAATTCCTGTGGTGCTAACAAGTAAACATCATCTCCGAGAAGTTGCACTTTACCACTTATCGGGGGTTGCATTCCAGCCAAAGTTCTTAGCAGGGTTGATTTCCCCGCACCATTAGCACCGAGTAAGCAGACAAGTTCACCAGTGGTGAGAGAGACACAAATGTCAGATGCAACAACGCGAGTATTACGCCGCGATGTTTTGTAACCAATAGTTAGGTGACTCGTCTTGAGGATTGCATCACTCATTTGGGAAAAGATGTTCGAGAATTACGACGTAAAATCACCCAGGTAACAATAGGAGTACCGATCAAAGCAGTGACAGAATTCAAAGGTAATACCATCTGACGAACCGCAAGCTGTGTCAGCAAATCTGAAATTAATGCCAGAATCGCACCCATGAAGATGACAGCAGGGACTAACACTCGGTGATCGCAGGTGTTGAATAGACTGCGACAAAGGTGGGGAACTGCAACACCTAAAAAAGCGATCGGTCCGCAAAAGGCGGTAATCGCACCAGCTAAGATAGAGGCACTGGTGATCAGCCAAAATCTCGCTTGTTGCACACCTAAACCGAGACTACGAGCGTAAGCTTCACCAAGAAGCAGTGCATTTAACGGTTTAGATAGCATCACAGCTACCAACAACCCTAACACCACCACAGGCGCTAAGACTAGCATTTGTTGCCAAGTTACACCAGCAAAACTGCCAAAAGTCCATTGCAAGTAAGTTTGAATTTGTTGACTTTCACTAAAATTTAGCAAAATACTTACAACAGCACTGGTTGCATAGCCAAACAATAACCCTAGAATCAGTAGCGTCATCGTATCTTGCACACGCCTCGAAACCACTAACACCAAACCCAACACCAGTGCTGCACCCACACTCGCCGCCACGACTAAACCGAAATCGCCAATGACCCCTAATGTTAATAACGCACCCATACCCGTTACATTTGCTGTCAACACCACCAGCGCTACTCCCAAAGAAGCACCAGAACTAATTCCCAATACAAAAGGTCCAGCCAAAGGATTTCTAAATAGAGTTTGCATTTGCAACCCACTCACCCCCAAAGCTGCACCCGCTAAAGTTGCAGTTATTGCTTTGGGTAAGCGAAATTTCAGAATAATATTAGTCCAGCTAGCTTTTGAAGGTTCACCACCCAGTAATATAGTGATAACTTCCTGAAGAGGTATTTGGACTGAACCCAAACCTAAATCAAGCAAAAACGCGGTAATGACTCCTAAAACTAAAGATAAAAAAATCAGCAGTTTGAAACCTATACTTGTACGTATATTACCCCTGATAAATTTCTTTAAATTGACCGTTATTTGACTCATAGAATATTATAACTTTTCTCTCTTTTAACCCCACCACAACCCCACTACTGCGCCTTTGTGGTTCGTTTAATTAAGTTGACGATAATACACAAACTTATGGTCTGGTAATAATTCTGGATGAAAAATCTTAATCAAATCAGATAACACCAAATCCGGGTTGCTAATCCCACCTTCCCAGTAATCATTACCCCCAGCTTGATTGACACGAGCATTATTATTAAAAACCTGACTGTTTTTCACCGCCTTCAAATCAGCATAGCGGTTATCTTCAGAAACTATCTGCTGTAAAGAAAGCCAATTCTGACTCACATTAACCCAGTAATCAGCCGTTGCAGCGTGTTCAAAAACTGTTTCAAAGGAAAGAGGAAGACTACCAGATGATTTATAATTATCCCAGAGATACTTTGCTCCCGCGTCAGCCAGATATTTGGCAACGTAGCTGTTACCTGTTGGCGTATACCAAGTATCTTTAAAGTTAAAACCTGTGAACACAGTAGGATGATTTTTGACAGCCCTTGCTCTTGATGCTACTGTTTGATATCTTTTTTCAATATCCCCAAACACTTTTTCAGCTTTTGCTTCTTGGTTAAAAAATAAAGCTGTAAACTTTAGCCATTCTGCTCTTCCTAGAGGTGAAGTTTCCATATACTCAGCATTGATAGCTACTTTTAACCCAGCTTCTAACAGTTTAGGATAACTATCTGTCTGTGAATTTCCAGTGCCGAAAGTCGTTACCAAATCAGGTTCTAATTCTAATATTCGCTCGACATTAACACTAGCACCATTTCCCACTTCTACTACTTTAAGAGCTTTTATTTTTTCAACAACACTGCTGGTATTTACTTGCTTGATATTGCTGACTGCGACAAGTTTATCTACCAATCCCAATTTATCTAAATGGGGTAAATGAGTCGTAGAAAGAGAGACAATTTTATTCACAGGTACTTGAATCACCTGCGTTTTTTGAAATCCTTCTGGTATAGGCGTGCCACATTGAACCAAAATATATTGGAATTTTGTCTTGGCATTCTTCCAAGGATTTTTAACTGTGACAACTTTGTAATTTTGATGATATTCCACCCCAAAGCTAAGAGCATGAGTGATAGAAGCTTTGTTTGAAAAATAGTCAGTTTGAGGATTATAATTTTGAACGCAATCAGCGGAGGATTTAGTGTTAGATAGAGTCACTGTGCCAGGAGTCGATTGACTAACATTGCTTATATTTTTTGTGCTATGGCAGGCAACAACCAAAACAGCAATTAAGACTATCTGCCACAAAAATATAGCAATCCTATTTGATAGGTGAATATTAATTTTTTTTAACGAACCGCCAAGAACGTTGCTATTGATTTTAATTTAATACCGTATTATGGTACACCATCGCCATCAGAGGAACCATATATTTATAGAAGTCTAGCTAAAAATGTTCATTTTATGCTTACGCAACTTTGTATGTAATTAAGAAAAATCAACGAGTAACTCTAGCCATGAAAGCTATGGTTCATTAAAAACGAACAACTTTTTTAGACTCCCAGAAAAATGTATCATAGACTACTATTTTTTGATGATGCCGCCAAGGGCGGCTTGCCCGTGAGGGCTCGCCAAAGTTTTCGGTCTACTGACATCATGTCATGTGAATTCATTTTTTATTGTTTGTGAGAAATCCGGGTTAATCCTCAACCAAAAAGCTCTCCCCCAGCCCCCTGCCTTCTTCAAAATACGAGCCGCATAAGTTTTTTTCTGCAAAGACTTGCCAAATTATTCTAGGTTTGCTACACTCAATATTCGTTGCCCATAAATGACATCGCCGGGATAGCTCAGTTGGTAGAGCAGAGGACTGAAAATCCTCGTGTCACCAGTTCAAGTCTGGTTCCTGGCATTTAAGTTAAAATAAATATAGACACGGAAATATTTTCTGTATACGGGATACAGGCTTTATGTTTAATAGTGAAACTGTAACTATGAATTGACTTTTACAACTAGGGAATTAACTATGACAGAAGCTAGCAA
>CAZZXJ010000582.1:0-4472 GCA_964657905.1 uncultured Stigonema sp. | reverse complement strand
CTCGTCTACGGCGTCCAAGCTTGAAACCCCTGCTTTTAAGTCTGGGGTTCCCCACTCCCCACACCCTAAGTACTTATGCAAAAATATTTATGTCATTGCGAACGAAGTGAAGCAATATCAAACCCCTGCGATTGCTTCATTGCGCTTCGCTCCATTCGCAATGACATTGTATATTTAATTTTGCATGACTACTTACCCCCAACAAGACTGTTCATACCTAAACTCATGTGTTAAGTTTTAATCACAATTTTTGCAATTACTATAACCGAAGGTGTAATCTCAAAATTTATTGAATATATTTTTCAATAAGTTCAAAGGAGGAATCATCCATTGGCAATACATTCTGAAGCTAGCTGTTTGTTAGGGTGGAGCAGTGTAGGTTAGCTTGCTGGCTGCGATAGGTTTGATTGTGAAAATGCAGATGCCATTCTTTCCTACTTGCTATTGATGAAGATCACCAATCTGACTTGACGGACGATCACATCAAAACCTGAGTGGCGCAGCTTAACAAAAAATTCGGCGTATAAGTTAGCCCTTAGTAAGTAGGTGGGCGAAAAAATTTACAAGTATGTTACGAAATGTAAAACCTCTGGAATTAGCTCGTAGTTGCGCTGTCTTCGCTGTTTGCAGCAAAAAAACAAGAGTGATTTATTCCCGCCCACTTACTTCGTCGGTGGTCAGTTGCTAGTCATTGTTTGTGATGGAATGACCACTATCTGCTAAAAATTAGAGTCTTCTAATGGAGTTTTTATGTCTAATTCGTTTGGTGTTCTTTGGTTAAATGTCAGTCCTAGTTTAAAATATTTCGATCAACCGCTCCTGCGGTATCTAGCTGGACAGATAAAAATTGCTCGGTGGGAATATTATCAGACCCTAGATGAAGCTAGCTCTCTGGAGAAAGCAGTGACGCTACTGTATGACTATATAAAAGAGCGCGATCGCCCAGTTCACTTAATCGGTCATGGTATGGGAGGGGTCCTTGGCTTAATCTATGCGCGTCGTTATCCAAAGCACATTCAGTCTTTAGCCTTGCTAGCCGTGGCATCTCAAAGCGCTGCCACTTGGCATGCACACTATTACGTTCAGCGTCAACTGTTATCTTGTAGCCGTCAACAAGTCTTGGCTCAAACTGTTCGCAGTCTGTTTGGTAGTCAGCTTCCTTTCCCTGCTAAAGATTTAGTCAGAGCACTTGCCAGAGATCTAGAAAAATCTCTCTCCCCTCACTCCCTCTTTAAGTTGGTTAATTTGCCTACAGGAGGCGTCTCAATGCCATTGATGGTTTGTGGTTGCAAGACCGATCCAGTTGTAGATCCGAGTTCCTTGGCAGGATGGCTTCCTTTGCTGAAGCAAGAAGATTATCTGTGGGAATGCCCAGAGGGTCGTCACTTTTTTCACTTTTTTCACCCTCAACAGGTGGCAGATCAGGTTCTGGACTTTTGGCAGTCTACAAACTTATTCGCGCCGAATTTATTAACGTTTGGGCACGATAACTCCTGGACTGCTTCTTAATAGTTAATCTCTATGGTGGGAAATAGGGTAGGTCTCAATACTGCAAGGGCTGAGCCTTTTTTTCCTCCCCTGCATCCCCTGCTCAAGAACAGCTTGTCCCAACAGATAAATTTTCGAGAGCCCTTGCAGTATTGGGGTAGGTCTTAAATCTATACCGCTGATGCTTCTAGTAATGACTGACCGAGATAACCTCCAACAGCTTTAACACCAGGCAAAGCAAAGAAATATCCACCCCCAATCGGGCGAATATACTCCTCCAAAGGTTCGCCAATCAAGCGATTTTGCACTGTTATAAAGCCCCTTTCCAAGTCAGCCTGAAAACAGACAAACAACAAACCCATGTTTAAATGTCCAGCCTTGTCAAACCCGCGTGAATAGTTGAAACCACGCCGTAGAATCAAACCCAACTCTGATTTGCGTGGATTAGCAAGGCGGATATGAGCATTTAGAGGAATTTGTTTACCTTTAGGGTCTCCGGCATAATTGGGAATATCTTTCTCGTGTTTCATTCCCAAGGGTACGCCAGAGTCCTTACTACGTCCAATAATTGTCTCTTGCTCCTGTAGTGGTGTACGATCCCAGTGTTCGACTAAGTTGCGGATCACCCGTACCACCTGATAACTTCCTCCTACTGTCCAAGTTGATTCGCCGTTGTTTGGCTTTACCCAAACGATCCGGTTCATCAACTTTTCATCGCTAACGTCTAGATTTGCTGTGCCATCTTTGAAACCAAGTAGGTTCCGCACTGTAGTTTTGCCAAGCTTTTTATCAGTATTGGGTGGTAGAAACCCCTCTATTTGCCAACGCAGAGTTATCAAGTCAGATAGATTCTTGATAATATCGCGTAAAGCGTGAATGTTTGTTTCCTCAGTGTTGGCACAAAATTGCAGCAGTATATCCCCATGACACAAATTTGGGTCAAGTTGGTCATTAGGAAAACCTGGCATAGTGTTTAACCACTTGGGTTTCAAGTTGCCAAGTCCAAAACGATTATTGAACAGTGATTCACCCACTGCTACGGTGATAGTGAGGTTATTAGGAACCACTACAGACCCAAGAATTCCCGAATCACTGGGTGGAAATTTGGGGTCGCGTAGCTTAGGTGTCCCGCCTGCCATGAGAAACTGAATGTGCTCGCTTAGGGTTTGAAACAAGCGTACCAAATCTGCTTTGGTTTTAGCAGTTGTGTCAAATGCTACCATCAGAGCAGAAGCAGGAACAGGGGTAATAATACCTGCTTGGTGAATACCAAAAAACGGCACAGTGTCTTCAGATGGATCTTCGGTAGTTTCCAAAATAGTCTGACAACCCAAATGGCTCAAAGCTGCTACTCCACCCGCTGCTGCCATACCAATGAGCAAGTCACGACGCCTGATGCGAGGAGTAATGCGTAAACTAGGTTGCTCCGAACTAGACATAGTTTACTCCTATAGAAATTATTCAAAAATTAGTTAACGCCTAGAGTGCCACGCAGCTGAGACAAATCTTCAGAAAGAGCAGCGATTGTTGTTTTCATGTCTTTCTTGTCTGTCTCACTGACATTATTGTAGGTAGCAAAACCACCGTCAGGGGTTTTGTATTTAGCAAGTCCTTGGTTAACTTTGGTAAAATTTGTATCTATACGTGCCAGTAGTTCTGGATTGGCTTTCTGAATTAAGGGGCGCAATAACTCCACAATCTTTTGAGAACCCTCTACATTAGCGCTGAAGTCCCATAGATCAGTATGGCTGTAGCGGTCTTCTTCTCCAGAAATCTTGGTTTTAGACACTTCTTCAATCAAGTCAGCAGCACCATCAACCATATTTTTTGGTTCAATGGTCAAGGTGACAATACGCTTTTGTAAGTCTAGTCCATCTTTCTGTAGCTTTTTGGCAAAAGGTTTCATGCCTTTTGTAGTTTTATCCCGGAATAAAGCTTTCTCTATACGATGGTATCCAGTGAATTTTGGGTCAGCCTCTTTTTTTGCAAAGTCATCAGCACGGGAATCCATGCTTTTATCAAGATCGGAAAACAATTCAGCTATCGGTTCTATGCGTTCCCAGTGAACATGGGCAGAGGCATAATTTTTTTGAGCTTTGGCAACGTCGCCGGCAATCACTGCATCCGTAAAAGTCTTATTGTCTGCCCTCAATTTGTCCGTTTCTTTAGTAACGTAGACTTTGTATTCCGTAATCGCATTTACTAATTTACCCTGATCTACAGTCTCTTTAGCTTGCTCTTTAGCTTGAGAATCTCCAAGTCCTGCTTTCACACTGAGCTTTCCTTTGGGATCGCTGCTAAAAGTATCACTAGCTACTTTCGCTTCTGGAGAATTACTCCCTAAAGTATTGCCTAATTTGTTAGATTCACAGGCAGCTACTGTAAAGGCAATTAGACAAATAATTGTTGAGTGCTTTAAAGTAATTTTCATTGTTATATTTTCCTACTCGAGTTTAGACTAAAAGCCAATAGATAAAAATGCACGCTTATTCAAGTGCAGGGTTTGAATGAAGATGCAGTTAATAAATCCCGACTATGGCTTGCATGGGTGGGAATCTTCATGCCTCAAGTGTCAGAATTGTGGCGACTGTACTTGCGACGTTTTGCTGTTGACCATTGGTATGGCTTTGTAAAGCAACGCTTGCATTGGACTCTTGCAAAACTTAGTACTTCACAACAGTGCGAGTCTTGGAGTGACTTGTTACCACTGATGACCTGGCAACTTTGGTTAGCACGTGATATTGTATCTAGCTTGTCAACGAGCATGCTGCTGTCACTTTTAACCTTAAAGGGGAGGACTTGCACCGGGAGCATCCCAATACTGCTCGGTTAAGATAATTACCCTGAACGCGAAACCGTCTAGAGACGCGATTAATCGGGTCTCTACAACCAGAATTCCCATCAAAAAAACCTTAACCGAGTAGTATTGGGGAGCATCCCCTGAAGGCGAATCGCCCTCAGACTCTTATGTCTGGGGCTACACA
>CAZZXJ010000581.1:0-4476 GCA_964657905.1 uncultured Stigonema sp. | reverse complement strand
GATCTCTAACCATCGATGGAAACTACTGGAGCGATCGAGCTCAATTCCAACTCTGGATGGTCTGACTGCAATTGTTGGCAATTCCATTCATTGCGGAACAGTAACACTGGGCGTCCCATGCTGTCTTTTACTGTGATGGTATTGAACAAACGTCCCACCTTGTTCAGGGCTTCCCAACCGCCCACCACCCAACGAGCAACACTGTAAGGCAATGGTTCTAGGTGGGTTTCTACGCCATATTCGCTTTGGAGGCGGAATTGCACCACCTCGAATTGTAGTTGACCCACCGCTGCTAAAATTGGATCGCGCTTGGCTTCATCTACTGAGTGCATAATTTGCACTGCTCCCTCTTCCCGCAGTTCAGAGACGCCCTTTTGGAATTGCTTAAATTTGGAGGGGTTAGGGTTCCTAAGAGTCGCAAATAACTCTGGTGAGAAATAGGGAATACCCTCATATTCTATTTTCTGCCCAGTATAAATTGTATCGCCAATGGCAAAAACACCAGGATTATTCAAACCAATGACATCGCCAGGATAAGCAACGTCAATGGATTCGCGTTCTTGGGCAAATAGTTTTTGTGGGCGAGACAGGCGGACAGTTTTGCCAGTGCGGGCGTGATTCACTGCCATATCTTTTTCAAACTTGCCCGTACAGACGCGGACAAAAGCTACGCGATCGCGATGCTTCGGATCCATATTTGCCTGAAGTTTGAAGACAAACCCCGAAAAATCCGGGTAAGTAGGGGCAACTTCGCCAAGGCTACTATTGTGGGAACCGGGTTTGAGGGCGTAGTCCAAGAAGTACTTCAGGAATAACTCTACCCCAAAGTTAGTCATAGCACTGCCAAAGAATACAGGCGTCATTTTGCCTTGATGCACCAACTCCAAATCTAGTTCTGGTCCCACCCCTTCTATGAGTTCTAGATCATTTTTTAGTTGATAGTAGAGCTCTTGTTCTAGGAGTTCTTCTATTCTGACATCGCCCAAATCAACTACCGTATCTAATGCTTCGCGGCTACCGTGAGCACTTCTTTCAAACAAGTGAATTTGTTGTTTTTTCCGGTCGAAGATACCTTTGAAGCGATCGCCCATACCAATGGGCCAATTAACGGCGTAGGTTTGTAAACCTAATTCTTTCTCAATTTCGTCCAACAGTTCCAATGGTTCCCTTCCCGGACGATCCAGTTTGTTAATAAAGGTAAAGATGGGGATACCCCGCAGCTTACACACTTCAAACAACTTTCGCGTCTGCGGTTCCAAACCTTTTGCCACGTCAATCAGCATCACTGCATTATCAGCAGCTGCTAGAGTGCGATAAGTATCTTCACTGAAATCTTGGTGTCCGGGGGTATCGAGCAAATTAATTTGACATTCCTGGTATGCAAATTGTAATACTGTAGAGGTAATGGAAATGCCCCGTTGTTGTTCCATTGCCATCCAGTCCGAGGTAGCCTTGCGCTGTGCCCGTCTTGCCTTGACTGCTCCTGCTTCGTGAATGGCTCCCCCGTATAGCAGTAGCTTTTCTGTCAGCGTAGTTTTACCAGCATCAGGGTGAGAAATAATTGCAAAGTTGCGGCGGTGTTCAACGGCTTCGCCCAGTTCCGACTCAAGTTCTGTGGACATAATATTTACTTGCTTGTTACTTAACTTAACTTAAACTTTATTCAACTTTAGCGAGTCTTTTAATCTTAAGACAACAGCGCTTGTGCTAGGGTCTTATATGTATTCAAAAACCTAATTAAGATGGGAGAAAGAAATGTACGACACGGATAAGCGAAAGCTTTTATCAGCCCTGTGTCACGGAGCCATTTTTTTCAGCACTACGATTGTATCTGTAGGTGTACCTATTGCCATACTATTCGTATCTGAAGATCCTGTTGTTAAAGACAACGCTAAAGAAGCAATCAATTTCCACTTTAATGTCTGGCTGTGGGGAGCCATTATTGCAGGGCTGCTTTTTATCAGCTTTGGTTTGTTGTTTCCTTTGGCAGGTCTCGGCTATCTGCTGCACTGGGGTTTAACAATTTGGGCACTTTTTCATATTCTTGGCGATCCCGATAAGCCCTTCCGTTATCCCTTCATTTTCCGGCTTATTTAGTCATTGGTCATTGGTCATTTGTCATTTGCAATAAGGATAAATGACTAATGACGCTTACCATGAATTTTTAATAATAGCTTTGCCACTGAATCGATATAATTATTAATGCTTTTATTTTAATAATTTTATTATACCACATAGCTGTAGAATACAAAATTGCCCTACAGGGTTACACAGAGTAGGACAGAGTCACTGTTTGTTTTGTGTCCATTTACGTTTTTTCTTTATAAATCTTTATGTTTCCAACTCATCGCCCTCGCCGTCTGCGTAACCATCCACAACTGCGCCGGATGGTACGTGAAACTGTATTAACAACAAGTGACTTAATTTACCCTCTTTTTGCTGTACCAGGAGAGGGAATTGCCAATGAAGTAAAATCAATGCCAGGAGTATTCCAGCTTTCGGTAGACAAAATTGTCGAAGAGGCAAAAGAAGTTTACGACTTGGGAATTCCTGCCATTATTTTATTTGGCATTCCTACGGATAAGGATTTAGACGCCACTGGTGCATGGCATGATTGCGGCATGATCCAAAAAGCTGCTACCGCTGTAAAAGAAGCTGTACCTGATTTAATGATCATTGCTGATACTTGTTTATGTGAGTACACTAGCCACGGTCACTGCGGTTATCTGCAAACGGGTGACTTGACAGGACGGGTTTTGAACGACCCCACCTTGGAATTACTGAAGAAAACAGCAGTTTCCCAAGCAAAAGCTGGTGCGGATATCATCGCGCCTTCCGGAATGATGGATGGCTTTGTACAGGCAATTCGTAACGGTTTGGATGAAGCTGGATTCCAAGATACGCCGATTTTGTCTTACGCTGCTAAGTATGCTTCGGCTTACTATGGTCCATTTCGAGATGCAGCAGACTCAGCACCACAGTTTGGCGATCGCAGAACTTACCAAATGGATCCTGGAAACGCCAAGGAAGCGCTGAAAGAAATTGAACTTGATATTGCCGAAGGCGCTGATATGCTCATGGTTAAGCCTGCCTTGGCTTATATGGACATTATCTGGCGTGTGAAACAAGCGTGCAACTTACCCGTTGCTGCTTACAATGTTTCTGGTGAGTATTCCATGGTTAAAGCTGCTGCTCTCAACGGCTGGATTGACGAACAGCGCGTGGTGATGGAAACTTTAATCGGCTTCAAACGCGCTGGTGCTGACTTGATTTTGACTTACCATGCCAAAGATGCAGCGCGGTGGTTACAGTAAGCGGTAGCTTTTGCCTCAACCACAAAATTAACAAAACTAAATAGTGATGCTTTTTCCTCGCAGCGGATTTTGTAGCGGATACGAATGCTTGATCTGTAAGTCCCACTGACAACTCATCCGTTAAATCCGTTACAACATCCGTTGCCACATCTATTGCCCTTCTTAGTGACTAAGCGTGAGATTATTATTTCATGTACCTTTTATTCACAACTCAGCACGGACTTTAGATGTGTAGATAATCAGAGACTTAGACGAAGTGTGATAAAAAGGGGTGACCACCCGTTTGCCAGATAGGTATTTAATAGCTTATAAATAATATAGTTAATTAATGATCCTTGGTTGACGTTTTTACGTCAATTGATTTTATAAATACATATCATAATTTTAAAAGGGAGCATCAAGATATGGATATGCAAGTCCTGAGAGAACGTGCGGGGCTAAGCCGTGCCGAGGTTGCCTTCAGGCTTGCAATCAGTGAAACTAGTGTCCGTAACTGGGAAGCTGGTCGTACTGAACCCACAATGACACCAAAAAAATTTTTAGAAGCTTTGCGGCTGTTTAAATGTACACCAGAAGAATTGGCAGCAGCAAGCGAAAAATCCATCAATCAGCGGCATAAACGCAAACCAGGAAGACCTAGAAGATTTCCAGATAATAATCAGGTGACTCAGGTGACTCAACTAAATTAAGTGGGGAAAGGATGTGGAGGGATTGCTAATTGTTAATTGCTAATTGCCAGTCTTCCATTGCCCATTGCTCTACACCCCTATGAAAAGTAAAGTCAAGCAGCCCTTGGAATACTTTTTCCGAAAAAGCAAACTTGATGAGAGCGATGAGTTGTCCCCAGTTTTTTAGTTCTCCAAACGAGTTACTTTGCCCAATTTTGTGATCATAAAAATTGAACCAAAAATCGGGGGCGTGGTTTTGCTTAAGCTTCCGCCAACGCTTGCGCCAGGTAATAATATCTTTTGGTGTGGGAGGTACAACTCCTAAAATTGGTGGCAGGTCAGCGTAACTCACGAATCTACTCATGCCATGAGCTACCACCAACATCATCCGATCCCACAGACGAATTTCTTTAATTCTGGTAGCCTCAATATTCAGGAGAAGCGCGACGGCTTCTGCGGTGACAAATCGTGCTAAAGGATGGACGACCTTTGAC
>CAZZXJ010000580.1:0-4486 GCA_964657905.1 uncultured Stigonema sp. | reverse complement strand
CAAGCAAAATCAGGGCAGCAGTATATTCAGCTAAATCGCGACCAGTGTGAATGTAGCGGGCTGGAGAATCCAACTGAGTTCGCTTCGATGAAGGCTGCCCGTTTTGGATACTTAGCCATTCTTGTCGATCAGTCAAGTAGTCTATGCCTGATGCCGCGAAATTCCTTTGCTGTGAGTTTGTTGGAAGTGGCACGCTTCTCAGCGTTGACTGCTCCTGTCGATCAGCGCCAACCCTTGGAAGCACAAGGTGTAGACGAAGACTTTGTGACACCTACAGGTGGGTTAGGTATTGGCATTGATCAGTTAGTGATATTCTTGACAGATTGGGCGAGTATGGGGGATGCGATCGCATACCCCATACTCAAACCAGAAAAATCAGAATCGTCCCCAACAGTACGGCATCAATTTCAGTATTAAATCTTTTGGAGCGTTAGTTTAACTAACGCTCCTATCTATATGATATTCCTATCAAATCAAAGAATATTGCTCTTGACATTCCTTATAAGGAATACTAGACTGTGAGGTAGGAAGTGAATTGGACTTGGGAACTTTATCAGAATGCAAATGGGGAAATACCCAAGGATTTGTTAGCTTTTTTTATCAGGATGATCCCTGATGAGGAGCAACCAGAAAATCCACCCAAGCCATTACTGAGCGCTTCCGAAACTAGGCGTCTGCAAGTCAATCTGGGTTACCTGTGCAACAAAGGACTGGCATCACTCAACAGTGGCATCTTTGAAAAGCTAGAAGATGACCTGTATGAGTTACGCATGACCAAAAGCGAACATAATCCTCGGTTTATCTTAACGGCTGCTACCCCCCAGAGGTTTGTTGTTCTGCACGCCTTTATGAAAAAATACGACGACGCTATCAAAGACAGAGACAAAGAGCCTGCGAGGGTTAGGTTGTGTCAATTGCAGCAAAAGGTAAAGTGATGAGAAAGCCTAATTTTAAAGCATGGTTACAGGAGAAGATCAGCGACGATCCAGAGGTGATTTTGGCGGGGAAACTAGAGTACCTGCGCCTTTACCTCACCGATGCCATGCGGGAGTTGCGGAACAAGGCTGGATTGACACAAGCACAGCTAGCCGAAAAGCTGGGTGTGCAGCAAGCGGCGGTGTCAAAATTAGAGTCTGCTCTCAAGAATCACGAATTGGAATCGGTGCTGCACTATTTACATACATTGGGCGGAGATTTGCTAGTAGCCGTAAAGCTTGGGGATAACTTATATCAAGTCAGCGATAACGAGGGTATGTTGCTGGTAGATGTGCCGGCATCAATTGCACAAAAGGCATCGGCGTCGGGAATGAGTGTGCAGGAATACGTCGGTGTAGCGATCGCGAAGTTTTCCAGCCGGGATGATGGACTCAGAACAGCATTGATGATGTTGCTCTTGGGTGACGATTCGGTAGCTGTGAGAGTGAGAGAGCGTTTGGGTACAAGAACGCCTCAGGAAATTTCACAGGAGTTGGAACTTTGCCTCAGTCTCTCGGAGGAAGAGGACAGGATTTTTGCGGTGAAAAATGTCTTAGCCGACAGCCTCACGGGTAGCAAGAGCGACGGCGATTTTAGTGATGAGAAAGATGAGATTGAGTTGTTGGATTTAGCGGCAGAATTGGTGGAGAAGTTGGCAGAGATTTTGCAGAACAATAAGGTTGACTAAATAGATTGCTGAAAACCGTGCGTTACCGCTAAGCAAGAGCGCACCATAACAGTTGGCTAAAAAAAATTATCTGCCTCCGTCCGCGTCCGTCTGCGGTTAAAATCAAAAATTAACTAATTCGCCACCTCAGCCATCTCAATAACGCGCCCTTCATAGTCCTTAACCAAAAAATTCAGCGGCTTGCGGCCGCGAATTTTGAATTTCAAACCACGCGCTTCCACTCGTAATAAAATCATTTCCAGACAGTCGCTATCAAAGCAAACGTGTCTTTGCTGATTTTTGCTACCTAAGCTAGCTCCCGTAATTACGTGCAGCTGAATGTTTTTCTTTAACTGATACCAAAGTCCATCGTTAGCATTCGTCATTCTACTACTGGAAAAGCTGGGGTTGCTGGATAAGTAAAGCGGATCAACTCCCGCAGCACCTATTGTTTGCTCGTAATTGTAGTAGTAGTGCAAAGGCACTTCAGCTGCTGGTAAATCTAGCAGTCCTTCATACAACTGTCGTGCAACCTCCAAATCCGACACCATAACTGTATATACTTTTGGGGCACTGGTGAGGAACATCCACATGGCACCGGCATAGGCTGCTAACAGCATCACCATAATGCCTTGGGTGGAGAACAGACTATCTAACGGTAGGGAAGGCAAAAAAGAGCCTAGAGTAAAAGAACCGAGCAGGAACTGAGTCACACTAACTGCTATAACCATGAATACATTAAGCAATGTCTAAGGGAGCTGCTTTTGGTTTTGTGGATTATGACTTAAAATTTAAGTCTGTGTTTCTAGTGTATCAAGTACAAAGGGGTCTGGTTGGTAGCTGCAATCAGACAAATGCCAAAATATTATCCGATTAACTATAAATTTGCCATAAGGAAGGGGTGTAAGGATCTAAGGGTGTAGGGTTCGTTATAAAAACTCTTCTTTGTAGGACAACCAAACCCTACACCCCTATTCCCTCGCCTATACCCCTACACCCCTAAACCCCCAAAGTTGTGCAAATTCCTCATTTTCCCGAAGCCAATCACCCGCTCGTTCAGTCACTGTTTCATCATAGCGACCAAGAACTACTGTCTCTGTTTCAGCACCATCCAGACTCTGGAAAATACTTCACGGCGATTTTTTGTCGTTACAGTCCGATAGTCTACACCTTGATTCGACATTCGGCGCGATCGCCTGTGCAAGCCGATTATCTCTTTGCCCTGACTTGGCGACATATATATTACGAACTTGGTGGACTAGACTTCAACAGCACTAAATCAGCCAATGAAAGCCTCACCATGCAAAATTGGCTGATCAATATGACTGCTTACTGTATCAACGAGACTGAACTACCTCCAACCGAAGCGATTCATTATTCTCTTAAGGCAACTTCTCCACCGCTGTGGTGTTATGTAGAACAGGCATTGGATCAACTATTGCCAATGTTGCGATTGATAGTCTTGATGGCTCAGACTTTTCACTGGAGCGAAACTAGAATTGCTGCTTATCTACAAGCCGAAGGAGAAGCCATCACCCCAGCCGAAGTAGCCAATTTTCTCCAAGAAGGCTATCGTATGCTAGAGGAGAAATTACCAACAGATATTCGTACCATTTACTTGGGGGAAAATTTACTTCCGCCAGGTATTACGTAGAAACACAGAATATGATATTTTATGTGGTAAATATTATTGCTATTTTTTAAAATCTCCTTACTGTATTGGTTAATCAGGAGGACGCTCACTTTTATGAAACAATGGCTGCCCTTACCTGGGGAAAACTGGAAACTATTACAAAACAAGCAATTAAGAGCATCCGATTCATCGAATGCATGCCGCCAATTTTGCACGAGCTACTTTTTACTTTTTGCTTTTTTGCTGAGTCCGATGACTGCAACTGCTGCTGATATTACCGAACAACTTCACCGCCCTTTAAATAAATCAGTGTTGCAGAACTCAAGAAATGAAGCCGACAGCTTACTGCGCTTGGGAGAAGAACAAAACCTGCAAGGAAATTCGGATCAGGCAATTAAGTCTTGGTTGCAGGCGCTGGAAATTTATCACTCAACAGGCGACCTGAAGGCACAAGGTCTGACTTACGATTTCCTTGGTAGGAGTTATGTCCAATTAGGTCGTTTAAAAGAAGCGGAAGATGCTTTGCGTAGACGCTTAGCGATCGCCCGCGATCTCAAAGATTTTCAAGGTCAGATTTTTGGGCTGAATAACATCGGCACATTGCTATTGCAGCATGAAGAATTTACGGCGGCTTTTCAAACCTTTGCAGAAGCACTTGAAATTGCTCGCTCCCTGAAAAACATTGAAGGTCAAGGACTGTCTTTGAGTAATTTGGGTTTAGTAGCTGCAAGGTTGGGAGATTACAACAAGGCAATTAAACTTTATGAAGATGCTTTAAGTTTGCGCCGTCAAAGTGGCGATTCCATGGCTGAAGCCAACACCCTCAATAATTTGGGCGATGCCTACCAAGCAACGCTTAATTATCAGGATACGATTAGCACTTATGGGTCAGCACTGCGCATATCTCAAGCAAACCGCGATCGCGTTAATGAACTACGAGCAATTGATGGTTTAGTAGCTGCTCACAGTTCTGTAGGACGCTATCAACGCGCCTTTGACTTACTACAGGAGCGATTAACACTTGCTAAAGAATTACATAATCTGCGGGAAGAATTGAATTCTTTTGAGTCCTATGCCCAGTTATACGAGCAGCTGGGTAATTACCCAACTGCCCGTAATTTTTACCAAAGGGCCATTGTACTGGCTCGGACACTGGAAGACAACAAGCAAGAGGTGTTATTGGTTGATAAATTGACTAAAATGCTGAGGAG
>CAZZXJ010000579.1:0-4506 GCA_964657905.1 uncultured Stigonema sp. | reverse complement strand
TACTGACTACTGACTAACGCCGTCTGCTACCGAAACCAGATGACCGGGGAACTCTAGAACGACCTCCACTACCAAAACTACTACCAGAATCGCGTCTAATTGAGCTGGAGTTACCAGAGGGTCTGAGGATACTGCTGCCAAATCCAGAACCACTGGGGCGGTTTAGTGTAGTGGTACGCGGTGTAGTGCGTACATTTGTATCACCGGGATAGGAGTTTCTAATTGTTCCTGTACTGCGGAAAGCAGTCCTGTTTCTCAATACTGCTGGTGGAGCATTGTAGCGCTGCTGATAACTTGCGATCGCATCGTTATAGTTCCTGCCATAGCCACCGTAACCATTCAGTACCCCTCCTGGCTGATAAGCAGGTGGCACATAATACTGGGGTCTAAATAAAAGACTACTGATCGCCTGACCTGCCAAGTTACCGGCTACAGCACCAGCAAAGGGTGCCCAGAAGCCATTTTCTCGGCGAACTACGGTCGTTTCTTGTTGTCCCGTTTGGGGATTGAATCTATTCTCAGTAACGTTGTGGACGTACTCAATCTTAAAGTCCTCTGTGAGATCTAAAACGGGCTGTCCGTTTTCTACCTTCAAGAAAGTTTTCTGACCCTGCTTGATTTGTTCATCGGTCAGCCGAGCCATTTGCAAATTTTGGGTTTTAAAAGTTGGGGACGTACTGTTGAGTAGAAACAGGGTGTACTCCCCATTGGCATCGTCGTAGCTGGCTTGTTGTACCGGATACTGACCATCCGCCAGCCTGGTGCTAGCTGAGGATTGAGTGATGTTCCTACCTTGCGGCGTACTTTGATTAACTCCTCCGCCACACGCGACAGTTGTCAAACACAAACTCAACGCTAAAATAACAACTGTGAATTTACGCAAAATTGTCATAACCATTTGACTATTTTCCTATCTCCGAGCTTAACAATTTCTTAATGGGTGATAAGTAGGGACAACCCTACAAGTTACAAAGGAATTAATTCTGGGTAATACTGCAACAGATGATCGTTAGTCAGCTCATCACCTAACTGCGCTGGGGAGAAATGCACCTGAATTGCCTGTAATTTATGTTTATAGTGCAAGTTAATTAAGGCTTTCAAGCCTTCCTTCAGCGTTTGAATGTTAGAAAGGTCGGTTTCCAATTCTGGTACTTCTCCTTCATACGCTACTGTAATCATTACAATTACATTACGCGTTACAGGTATGGATAAAGGTTCCTTGGACCCGCCAGAACTGAAATCTGGTTCACTTAGGTAACGTTGAGCAGAGTCGGTGAACAATTCATTGACAAAGTCTCCCGCTTCACCTTCACTCCAAAATACGTCACCTTCATTTGCAGCAGAGAGCCAGTATTCATCATATTGCAGTAAGGTTTGGCAAATTTGTACCAATTCTTCCCCCAAAACTTCTAGGTCGCCATCAGCATCAATCCCTGCCCGTCCAGCACGATTTAACACTCCCAAAATTGGTGCTACTTCGGCTCCTGCTAAATGTAGCATTATTCGACAGACAACATAACGAGTCCGACCCATCATTCTATTAAAGCTACCGCGCATTTTTTCCTCCTTTTGTTGTTGGGTGTTAGTGGTTAGTTGTTAGTTGTTAAATAAAATCACTAACCACTAACCACTAACTACTAACTACTAACTATTAATATAATGAAATCCTTGAAAAAAATTCACAACCATACTCCTTGGGGGAATCATAAATTTTTCTGCTTCAGTTGAAATCTCACCAAAGACTGAAGAAGTAACATCAGAGTGATTAATAAATTTTTTACCAAAGTTTGGGTGGTTATGTAAAACTAAATTTTTTGCACTGGAATTTGTTAAAATTGTCTGTGTAGGTGCTTGAAAAAAATTGAATTTTGCTGCTATTTCTAATTTTTTTTTCATTCTATTGATGGTAGCGGCGTTTTCCATTGCTTGCTCTAAAAGAGTAGTTAATTTCTTGACGCATTCTGGTGCTTTTATACCCAGCTTAGCAATATCTTCACTGATAATCATTTCTACTACAGTACAAATACTTTTCTGGGTAATTGCAGCATCTTTAAAGGGAAGAATAGCTACATAAGCTATAGGCATTAAACTTTCGTCACTATCTACTTGGAAGGTAAAAACCGTCCGACGATGCCCGATTTCTATATTGGGGGGTTGTTTTAGTTCTCGGTATTGCTGGGCAATTTGGTAATAGGCTCCAGCAAGGACAAAATTCGCTTCGTAATCTAAGGGTCGATCTACGATAATCTGGATTGTCGGCGGAGTTTCATTAAAAAAGTCGCGAGAGTCAAGAGAGTTGAAATACTGGATAATGGAGTGATCGCCTGTGGGGCTGAGGTCAACCCATTCATAAATCATGCCCTCAGTTTTTAAACCAAACCTAGAGGTGCCATAAACTTTTGCTCCAGTCAAAATCGCTTTCGTTAAGTCTGCGCCTACCCACTCCACCTTAATCAATTTTGCGTGAGTTAAATCAGCGTGAACTAAACTTGCATTTGTTAAATTGGCATTACTCAAGTCTGCCCCAATTAAGTTGGCACCACTCAATTTTGCCCCACTTAAATCTGCCCAAGCGAGATTCGCTCCACTCAATTCTGCCCACCGGAGATTTGCTCCGCTCAAATTAGCCCCACTGAGGTTGGCGCGGTTGAGATTCGCCTGCTTAAGATCAGCATCTCGAAAATTTGCGCCGCCCAGATCAGTGCGACTTAGGTCAGTGCTGTTTAATTTAGCCTGCTCTAAGTTAGCTCCTGTCAGGAAACTGTCCCTCAAAGTCGCCTCGCTTAAATTAGCATCCCGGAGTATGGTGTGGCGGAGTGTAGCTTCTCGCAGATCCGCGCCCCGAAGATTTGCTCCCCATAGGTCAGCGTTGCTAAGATCGGCGCGAATTAACTCGGAACGGATCAGTGAGGCAGATCTTAGTTGAGCGCGACTCAGATCTGCCCTGATCAAATTAGCTACATTGAGGCTGGCGTTATTCATGTTGGCGCCGGCAAGATTAGCTCCTCTCAGTCTTGCCACATTCAGCTTGGCATAGCTTAAGTTAGCGTCCGTGAGATTTGCGCCACTTAGGTTGACTACACTCAAATTGGCATGACTAAAATTCACATCACTCAGTTTTGCGCCACTCAGATTAGCTTCAGAGAGATTAACACCATTAAAATCTCTGACTCCTGCTGCGTATTGTTCCAGCAATTCTTCTACAGTCATGAATGCTACCCCTAAGATGCCAACTTCAATAGTTGGTATATGCAGAAATTAATTAAGTAGAACGACATGATTAAACGCAAAACTATTGTTGTAAAGGAGTTAGGAGACAGAAGAATTAAGCAATTCTGACTCCTGTGTCCAGATTTGATATTTTTCTACCTTGGTAGGAGCGAACGGCCGTTCGCCCCTACACTGTGGGTGTACCTTATCCATCTGAAAACCCCTGTAAGAGAAATCATGTCAAAATCACAAATGAATATTGGTATTTTGGGACTGGGACTGATAGGCGGTTCTTTGGGTTTGGATTTGCGATCGCAGGGACATTACGTCTTAGGAGTCAGTCGCCGGGAATCAACCTGTCAAAAGGCGATCGCCCTTGGCAGTGTAGATAAGGCATCTGTTGACATGAACCTGCTGGCTGTAGCAGAGGTGGTATTTATTTGTACACCTCTAGCAGTTATTATGCCCACATTTGAGCAGCTGATCGCTCATCTGCCTTCTACTACGGTTGTGACTGATGTCGGCTCGGTTAAAGCACCGATAGTCAAGGATATTTCTCCACTTTGGGACAATTTTATTGGCGGACACCCCATGGCGGGAAGAACTGACAGTGGTATAGAAGCAGCTATGCCAAATTTATTTTTCCAGAAGCCTTATGTACTGACACCACTAGCAACAACACCAATTGCGGCAATTACGGTTGTGGAGCAAATTGTGCGTCAGCTTGGGGCTACTATCTACCATTGTTCACCAGAAGAGCATGACCGTGCTGTCAGTTGGATTTCTCATTTGCCTGTGATGGTCAGTGCTTCGTTGATTGCAGCTTGTCTGAGTGAAACTGACCCTCATGTTTTGCAATTAGCCCAAAAGTTCGCTAGTTCAGGCTTTCGAGATACAAGTCGTGTAGGTGCTGGCAATCCAGAGTTGGGGGTAATGATGGCGCGGTACAATCGGCAGGAATTGTTGCGATCGCTCCTGCAGTATCGCCACAATCTCGACGAATTAATTAACCTGATTGACCAGGAAGATTGGGCTACTCTGGAGGAAAAGTTGCAGTTAAATCAACAGACGCGACCTGAATTTATCGGCAGCAATCCTAAATGATTCGTGAACGCATGAACACAGGTGTTTCTTTAACAAACCGGTGAGTCCAACGCTGCTGAAAGGTTTCCTTTCGTAGGCGACAGGCGTTCCCGAAGGGGTTTGGTGAAGGTTGAGATGTTCGCAACTCAAATAGGATTGCTATAGGAATCCTAAATCATTCATGAAAAATTTTAAGTAGTGTAGGGTGGGCAC
>CAZZXJ010000578.1:0-4511 GCA_964657905.1 uncultured Stigonema sp. | reverse complement strand
ACTAAGTAATAAATATCGGTAATCGTCGTTGCGGAAATGAACCCCTTAAGTTGACCTGCTTCTACCGCTTCAAATAAGACTCTGGCATCCTCCAAAAAGGGATCACGAGCTAACAAGGCATCCAACAAAACATTCGTATCAAATAAAATTCGCATCACAAATACTTGTTTACGCGCCGCTCGTTTAACATTGCCTGTACTTCTTCATCAGTCGGCGGTGGTGCGTTTGTCTTCGCAATTCCAATCAAACTTGCTGCCAGTCCCTGTTGTTTGCTCACTGGCATCCTTTCCGCTTGCAGCGAGTGCAGAAGTACATTCACCAGTTGCCAACGTTTCTCAACTGATAATTGCAGCGCTTGATTTTGAAGTTCTTGAAGTGTCACGACTGTTGTCCTATGTCAATGGACTTCTTACCTACTCAAGACTTATGATAGCTTATCTGATACTTTTTCATGAAAGCGCGGTTAGGGAATACCTGTAGGGTGTGTTAGCGCTACTCGTAACACACCATCTAGCCCTTTCAAGGTGACTACTTAACTGAATATGGTGCGTAAGTCCTAAACAAGTTAATCGACTAACCAATTCCATCAATCACAGGATGGAAATAAAACGCTAACCCTAAAACTGTGTAAGTTGCTAAGAGCATTATGCCTTCCAACCAGTTTGACCGACCATCAGAACTAATGGAATTAGCAATTAACACCGCCACGGCTACCGCCACTAATTCCAGGGGGTTAAAATCCAAATCCATTGGCTGACCAAAAATCCACCCCGCCAAAACTAAAACGGGAGCCACAAACAAGGCTATCTGCAAAGAAGAACCCATAGCCACTGAAACCGAAAGATCCATCTTATCTTTCATCGCCACACTGACTGCTGTGGCATGTTCAGCTGCATTCCCAATGATGGGTACTAAGATCACCCCTGTAAACAGTGCTGTTAGACCGAGTTGAGATGTAGCGACTCTAAGTGAATCTACTAGGAGTTCTGACTCCAAAGCAACAACCAAAGTCGCTCCGAGCAGTACCCCAATCCATAACCATAAATTTACCTTGGGTTCACCCTCTGCCAGATTCGCCTCAGCAAGATCAAGTTGATCTTGCTCTGCTAAACCCACATCATAGAGGTAGGAATGGGTTTTCATCGAAAATAGCAGCGTCAGTGCATAGACCAGGATTAACACCACAGCCACTCCGCTTGAGAGAAGCTGCATCGTAGTTGTGCTCATTCCAGTGGAGGTAATGCCTACCACCGTCGGCAGCAGAATGGCAATGACGGCTAAGTTCATTAAGGAAGCATTCACCCGCGCCACAAACGGCTCAAATTTCTGCTCTGTGTAGCGTAAACCCCCTAACAGCATAGCAAAGCCCATGACCAGCAGTAAGTTACTGATAATAGAACCAGTAATACTGGCTTTGACAACATCCAGCAGTCCAGCCTTGAGGGCAATTAAGGCAATAATTAGTTCGGTAGCATTGCCAAAAGTGGCGTTTAATAGTCCCCCTAGTGTCGGACCAGTTACGACCGCAATTTCTTCCGTGGCTGTACCCATCCAACCAGCTAAGGGTAATATCGCTAACCCAGATGTGATGAATACAGTCAGTTCTCCCCATTCTAGAAAGTGAGCTACAAGGGAAATCGGGATAAACACCAGAGGTACTACAAAAATCAGTTGTTTGATGGACATTTCTAACTTGAATCTAAGTAAATCTAAATATTGAGTTTACTGTAGGCAACGCTCACCCGGCTAGAAGCACAGGGGAGCGTCAACAGACGTCTGAATCGTTATGGGGATTATGTGGTAGATTTGAAAAATATTCCCCAGCCATGAGAGGCAGCGATCCTGAATCTTCTCATGTTTGAAAGCTAGATATACCAAAGCTTTCCCGCCCTAATTCCACGATTTTACACGAATCTCGGCTCAAGGCGACTACCAAAATGGCAGAACTGACAGTAGGGTTTGAAGCTTTTGCAAAGCAGCAAGTGGTTGAGGTGCGCTACCAACTTATTCATGTAACGACTGGTCGCCTTCGTGTCCGCATTCATCGGCTAGCCATCGATCCAGACTATACAAGCAAACTCCAGCGCTTTCTCAAGTCTTCAGTCCAGGTACTGAATGTACGGTTCAATCCAGTGCTGAGTTGCCTGATCGTGCATTACGAAGCCGACTTTGGCACTCCTGCTATGATGGAGTCGCACTTAGGAGATGCAATCCAACGCGCGCTCATGGCAGAATCTCTCCCAAACGCCCACCAGATCGAGGCGGAATTGGGAGCAGAGATTGACTACCTGGAGCGGTTGGGGCTACCCCTGCTAAGTTTGGGGGTAGCGATGATAACTGAAGCTTTGGGGCTGTTCCCAGTCTTTCTGGTCGTTCTGCTGATCTTAATTGCTGCCATTCCCCTTTTCCAGTCGGCCCTCAATACAATCGTACATGAGCGCAAACTGAACCTAAATGTCCTCGAATCCCTATGGACGATTCTCCACACTCTAGAGGGGCAGTTAGTTGCTCCAACGCTGGCACTGAGTTTGGAGGAAGTGGGTACAGTCCTGCGTGACAACACAGCCCGGAGAACTGAGCGTCAGGCGCTCGATTTCAAACTGGAAGGTCTCTACGCCCGGGTAAAACGTGGGGGGAAGGAAGAGCAGATACCCCTTGAAGAAGTGCAGATAGGCGATCTGGTGATCGTCTATGCTGGTGACATGATTTTGGTGGATGGTCGCGTTCTGAAAGGGAAAGCCACGGTAGACCAGCACCAACTGACCGGGGAGTCCAGGCTGGTGGTGTGCAAGGAGGGACAAAAGGTGTATGCGTCTACCCTAGTGCTGGAAGGTAAACTCAGTATTGTGGCAGAGCGGACGGGGAAGAATACCCGCGCTGGGTTGGTGGTCAAGCTGCTGGAACAGGCTCCAGTTTACGATACGCGGGTGACTGACTTCGCTGAGTCAGCAGCCAATCTGACGATCGCGCCCACCCTAGCGCTAAGCGGGACACTATTTGCCCTGACGGGGAATATTCACTCCTCACTAGCCCTACTCCAGCTAGATTTTGGCACGGGTATCCGCATCTCCTCCGCCACGGCAATTCTCACGGCTCTAAACTACGCTGCTCGTAGTGGAGTGTACATCCGTTGTGGTCATGCTGTGGAGATGCTCTCAAGGATAGACACCGTCGTATTTGACAAAACCGGAACGCTCACCTCTGGGTGTGCGAAAGTCGTTGGCATCCAGACCGTAAATGAGCAAATCACTCCCCTTGAAGTCCTGAAGATCGCAGCTGCTGCCGAGCAGGGACTCGCCCATCCCACAGCACAGGCGATCGTCCGCTACGCTAAAGAGTGCGGTGTTCAGACTCAATTGCCTTGGGAATGCTGGGATTACAAAATCGGCAAGGGGGTGGTTGCCAAGCTGAACGGGCAGCGGATAATGCTAGGCAGTGGGCGTTTTCTCTGCAAAGAAGGCATTGACCTGAAGCCGATTAGCCGCAAATATCCAGACTTGAACCACAGCGGTCTGACTCACGTCTACCTCGCTCGGAAGGATAAACTGTTGGGGGTGATTTCCCTGACTAACCCGATTCGTCCTGAAAGTGCCAACGTGATCGCCACTTTGGAGCAACAGGGCATCCAGACCTATATGTTCACGGGTGACCACGCCAAAGCCTCCAGTCAGGTGGCTTTGAAGATTGGAATTGCGCCCCAGCGTATTTATGCAGAAGTCTTTCCAGAAAAGAAGGTCGAGGTCTTGCGGGATCTGGAAGCACAGGGCAGGACGGTCGCTTATGTGGGGGAAGGCGTTAATGATGCCGCAGCTCTGGCTTATGCAGATGTTTCGGTTTCCCTGGCTGAGGGCAGTCAGCTAGCCCGCCAAACTGCCGATGTGGTACTCATGAACAATGACCTGCGAGGATTAATCCAGGCCATTGCCATTGCTAAAGAGGCTATGAATATTGTCTATCAAAATATCGGTTTGGTGGCAGTTCCTAATATTAGTGTGGTACTGGCGGGTGTTTTTCTGGGTTTAGACCCTGTCTTAGCCGTTTTCATTAATAGCGGGTCCATGATTTTAGCTGAGTTAAATGGTCTGCGTCCTTTGGCTGGGGCGATTAAGGATAGGAATTGAAACCGAATCAGTTCTGGCGAATGTTTGAAGACGAGTGGTTTACTCCCAAGTATCGTCTTAAGAAGCTGTTAGGTGCGGGATCTTTTGTCACCAAGTGGGAACGCTCGCTTATGCACCCCCAGAATCACATACGGGTAAGATTAGTTTGACGTGGGACTTGTGGTCGCTGGGGGTGGTGATCGCTGAAACGTTAACGGGTAAACACCCCTTTGCGGGCAACACCATGCAAGAGATGATGCACCGGGTGACAATTGAAGACCCAGATCTCCCCTCAGAACTTCAAATCCTAGATGGATTAGGGACTAGTGTATGGGGGTGGATTGCATAAGTTGAAGCAAGAGAACTGGGTAATGCGATCGCACAGAAGATTCTTGAGGTTTTACTTGAAAG
>CAZZXJ010000577.1:0-4513 GCA_964657905.1 uncultured Stigonema sp. | reverse complement strand
GTCAACAGCATCTTTGAGCATACTAGGCAGCAATTCTGGCAGGAGAGGCGGCACATCATGATGAACCAAGTGATAAGCATCTGCTACCCAGCTAGCAGCTAGAGTGTGACAGTTAATCAAAACCTGGCAAAGTTTTTCAAAATCCTGACGATTAACCTGGTATTGCCAGGATAACTTGCTAATGTCAATTCCCTTTTCTTGCCATTTTGCTGACTTCTCGGCAATTGCCAAGTTGGTAACATTATCTCCACCTATATTGTTAATTTCCTCTAAATTTTCCCCAAGCAATAAAAGTTCATCTCTAATTTTTTTCCACTCTAATGCACGGCTTTTTGCTGATTGATAAACAATTTCCTTATAAGGTAAACGCGCAATTGTTTTATAGTAATAATTCTCTTGCCCTACTCCCCAATAACCAATGCGAAAATTTAGATAATCTCCATCAGCTTCAGACTCTAAAATCAAGATAGGCTCTGTTTTCAATATTCCAAACAAAGCCTTGATACTTGATTCACTGTGAAAACGCTTACTATCCCATGCTCCTGCTAAAAACTCTGTTGGTCTAATTGAACTGTGTAAAGAGTAATTATTGTTGAGAAACTCTCGCAATCCTTCAGCTAACATGAGTTCGATGTCTGAAATTTCCTCTTCCCCATGAGCAAATCTATCAAATTGTACTTTCGGAGGGGCAAGGAAAATTTTCAACGGAGTGCGTTCATTACTGCTGGGAGATTCTAAAATTTGCCCAGGGGATAATCGTAAAGGCCAACTATCAAGAATTTTATGAATTTCTGGTAACTTGAGTGCTGTTTCTCGCTGGTACGTTGCAATTTTAAATTGCGTTTGATGGTAGGATAATGCTAATTGTTGCTGAGTTTTTTCTTGGTCTAATCCTCCTGCATAACTAATGTTTTGACTTGATTGGTATTGAGTTATAGCTGGATGTGCTTCACTTCGCTTTTGGACTATATTTGCAATAACAGGTGCAAACTCTAGTATGAGTTGAACGAGTAACCTTAACCCTGGCTCCATAAAAAGATACCTGCTAAGTCAATAGCATTAACTGTGTTGGCCGTTCATCTACACTATAGCTTTGTTCTTTGCCTAGTCCTGTAATCAATACAGGGAATGCCTTTACAATGCCGATCCTACTACTTGCAGGCATCCTACTATTGGTTTACTGAGAGAGTACTTAACAAAAATCCCCTTCTGGTTCAGAAATGGGTGGACGCCGAATTCGTGTCTGCCTTTCATCAGCAACCACAAGGCAACCTTTCAAGGTTTCTAATGGTTGCTCACGCATAACACGAGACAGAATTTCTAAAACTGCCTGACGGCTACGACTACGCGATCGCACGAGTAATATACCCGGATGAGTGCCTGGTGTAAAGCGTCTAACATCTGAGAAGTCTAAATCAAGGGTAATGAAAAAGCGTTTCTCAGCACATACTTGCTGCCAAACTATGTCGTCGTCTGCTCCAGATAACCCTTCGTCAGTAACGCGATCGCAATTGTAACCAGCTTGCTGCAATAACTCGACGTGGGTTTGTGACATGTTCTCGTCGAGTTTCACCGATATTTTACTCATCGTAGTGGCAGCAATTCTTCTTCCCTGGTTAATTGTGCCGCATAAGCAATAGCAGCCCTAATGTCTTCTAAAGTAACTGGGGGATACTCCTGAACAATTTCCTCAAACGTCAGTCCTTCGGCAAGATTGTCAAGGATAACTGATACCATGATGCGTGTGCCTTTGATACATGGTTTGCCGTGACACACTTTGGGATTGATGCTAATGCGTTCTTGCCAGTTTTGCATAATTACGATTACTAGAGTCGGTCTAACTTTCACCGCACTCAAATCTGAAAAGGGAAAGGGAATTAAAATAATGTTGCGCTGTTTAACCTTCAAGACATGCCTCCCACAGTCCATCCGGTTCGCTGTCGTATACGTTTCTCAATCCGGCTTCTGCTAGTAACTCATATTCACTAACCTGACGGAGCTTGAGTGTTCCATCTGCTTCTAATGTGTAAAAGTAGAGATTTTCATCTTTGATATCAAATTTGGCTTTAATTTCTTCAAATTTAGCAAGTTCCATCCTGACACCTCTCAATTTTTTTTAACTGATTAGATTACTGATTTTTTCTTCCTATATTTTACAGATTCCACCTTTGAGTTAGCTAATTCTACAAAACAAAAAATCCCCCGCCTTCAGGCGGGGGATTTAAACTACAAAACTAGTAGCCAGATTAACCAAACTTACCAGCAGTAGAGGCGATGAGGAAAGCGGCGTAGGTGAGGACATAGCCAACAGTAAAGTGTGCTAGACCAACCACACGAGCTTGAACGATGGACAAAGCCACAGGCTTGTCCTTCCAACGGATTAGGTTTGCCAATGGTGTGCGCTCATGCGCCCACACAAGAGTTTCAATCAACTCTTGCCAGTAACCTCTCCAAGAGATCAGGAACATGAAGCCGGTCGCCCAAACCAGGTGTCCGAAGAGGAACATCCAGGCCCAAACAGCCAAGTTATTCATGCCGTAGGGGTTGTAGCCGTTGATTAACTGCGCCGAGTTTGCCCACAGGTAATCGCGGAACCAACCCATGAGGTATGTGGAAGACTCGTTGAACTGAGCGACGTTACCTTGCCAAATACCAAGATGTTTCCAGTGCCAGTAGAAGGTTACCCAACCCACAGTGTTGAGCGCCCAGAACGTAGCCAGATAGAAGGAGTCCCAAGCGGAGATGTCGCAAGTACCGCCACGACCAGGACCGTCGCAAGGGAAGGCATAGCCGAAGTCCTTTTTATCGGGCATCAGCTTGGTGCCACGGGCATCCAAAGCACCCTTGACTAGGATTAGTACAGTGGTGTGGATCGCCAAAGCAAAGGCGTGGTGTACTAGGAAGTCGCCAGGACCGATGGTTAAGAACAGGGAGTTGGTGCTGTGATTAATAGCATCCAGCCAGCCTGGTAGCCATACGTTAGCGTAGTTGGGCCAAGCAGTAGCAGCAATACTGTCTGGATTCGACAGGAGGACATTCAAGCCGTAGAGTACTTTCCCGTGAGAAGCCTGGATGAACTGGGCAAATACCGGTTCAATCAAAATTTGCTTTTCAGGTGTACCGAAGGCAACCACAACGTCGTTGTGGACATACAAACCGAGGGTGTGGAAGCCCAAGAACAGCGACACCCAACTCAAGTGGGAGATAATCGCTTCTTTGTGCTTGAGCACACGGTCAAGAACGTTGCCCTTGTTTTGCTCGGGGTCGTAGTCGCGTACCCAGAAGATGGCAGCGTGAGCGAAAGCACCGAGCATCAGGAAAACAGCGATGTACTGGTGGTGAGTGTAGAGCGCTGCTTGCGTGGTGTAGTCCTTAGCTATGAAAGCGTAAGGCGGCATCGCGTACATGTGCTGCGCTACCAAAGAGGTGACGGTTCCTAACGCTGCCAGGTGTATGGACAACTGGAAGTGCAGAGAATTGTTATAGGTGTCGTACAGTCCTTGGTGTGGCAGGTTGAACTGACCTTCAGTGTTGATGCCAAAGAAGTTCTTGGCATTCAACATTTCTTTGATGCTGTGACCAATGCCGAAGTTCGTCCGGTACATGTGACCGGCAATGATGAATATGACTGCGATCGCCAAGTGGTGGTGCGCCATATCGGTCAACCACAATGACTCTGTCTGTGGATGGAACCCACCCACGAACGTCAGAATCGCAGTTCCGGCACCAGTAGATGTACCAAATATGTGGTTGGCAGTATCGGGGTTAGTCGCGTAAGCAGCCCAGTTGCCTGTAAAGAAGGCTGTTAAACCTTCTGGGTGGGGTGGGGTGGTCAGGAAGTTCTCCCAACCCACATGCTGTCCGCGAGATTCGGGGATAGCAACGTGAATCAAGTGACCAGCCCAAGCCAAAGAACTTACCCCAAACAGACCTGCCAAGTGGTGGTTCAGGCGCGGCTCTGCGCTCTTAAACCATGCGAGGCTGGGACGGTACTTGGGTTGTAAGTGCAACCAACCAGCGAACAAAAACACTGCTGACAATAACAGCAGGAACACTGCACCTTGGTACAGATCAGCGTTCGTCCGCATACCGATGGTGTACCACCAGTGGTAAACACCTGAGTAGGCGATGTTTACTGGGTTGCTTGCTCCACCTTGGGTGAATGCTTCGATTGCTGGTTTGCCAAAGTGTGGATCCCAAATCGCATGGGCGATGGGGCGGATATGAAGAGGATCTTTAATCCACTGTTCAAAGTTACCTTGCCAGGCTACATGAAACAGGAGGCTCGATGCCCACAGGAAGATGATTGCCACATGACCGAAGTGTGTTGCGAAAATCTTTTGGTAGAGATTTTCTTCTGTCATGCCATCGTGGCTTTCAAAGTCATTTCCCATAGCCATCGCATACCAGATCCGACGCGTCGTCGGGTCCTGTGCGAGGTCCTGGCTAAATTTTGGAAATTTTGTTGCCATAGCTTTTGATAAATCCTCTGACCTTGCAGAAGTTAGGAGTT
>CAZZXJ010000576.1:0-4514 GCA_964657905.1 uncultured Stigonema sp. | reverse complement strand
GCGGTCAACAATTGCGTCGTGGGTCCCAATCCCCGACTGATTGACTCCTGACTCCTGACTCCTGACTCCTGTATTCTTCTTCAACTGATTTTTGCCATTCTAAATGCAAAAAGGTAGACATGAAAAGAAGTTAAGTACTAGCATTTTGTAATAGAATAAAAGTAAGGTCAAATAAGTAAAAACTGCTGAATCTACCGCCTTAGACAGATGCAGTTAATAAATGCTTAATGTTAAACGTCAACCGCTTGCGCCAACACGACGATAATCAAATCTCTACGCAATCATTGGTTGTACAGACTGCCAGTGCGATCACCATTGTGGGAGGATGCTTGGTACTACTTGGCTGGTGGTTCAACCTAGAGTTTCTCACTCATCTTTTCTCTTTGAGCATGGTGACCATGAAGGCAAATACAGCGCTATGCTTTATTTTGTCTGGCGTGTCGCTATGGCTGTCTTTAAAAGTAAAAGTAGAAGAAATCTCCCCCACACCCCCATACAGCCAAATCCCCATACCCCTAATTGTCAAGGTATGTGCATTAACGGTTCATCTAATTGGTTTGCTGACCCTTAGTCAATATATCTTTGGGTGGAATATTGGTATTGATGAGTTGCTATTCCATGACTCGCCAATGACTGTCACGACCTTTCATCCAGGGCGAATGGGGTTAAACACAGCACTGAACTTCATGTGTGTCGGCAGAGCCTTAGAGCTTCTGGCTCAACCAAAAAGCTACCGTAGCTATTGGTATGCTCAGGTTCTTGCCCTCTTAGCTGGTGGCATTTCTGGACTGGCTCTGATGGGCTATGCCTACAAAGTGGAAATTCTCCAACACATATACCCCCAGACAACATCAATAGCGTTACATACAGCAGCGACGTTCGTAGTGCTGTGTGTAGGTATTCTGTGGGCGCGGACAGACCAAGGGTTGATGGAGGTAGTAACAAGCGATACTTACGGCGGATTGCTGGCGAGTCGTTTGTTAGTGGCTGCGGTAACAGTGCCTTTTGTGCTAGGTTGGTTAATTCTGCAAGGACAAAGAGCAGGGGTCTATAAACCGGCGTTTGGGTTATCACTGCTTGTAGTAGTACTAATGATCAGTTTCTGCGTGTTGATTTGGCACAATGCAGCGTTAGTTGAAGGTCTAATCAAGGAACGCGATCGCGCCAAAGTTGCCCTTCGGATCAAGGAAGAAAAACTCAATAGTTTCGTAGATGCTGATCTCATAGGGATTATATTTTGCGAAATTAACGGCACTATCCAGCAGGCAAATGACGAATTTCTGCGGATGATTGGCTATACGCAAGAGGATCTCCAAGCAGGAATTAACTGGATTTCGCTCACGCCGCCAGAGTATCTACCCCTAGATGAACAAGGCATTGTCGAAGCCAAGGCGAACGGTGCTTGCACACCCTACGAGAAAGAATATATTTGCAAGGATGGTAGTCGCGTCCCAATTTTAGTTGGTTACACCCTTCTAGGAGAAAAAAGAGAAGAGTCAGTAGCATTTATCCTAGACTTGAGCGATCGCAAGCAGTCTCTGGAAGCACTACGCCAGAGCGAAGAGCGATTCCGGTTGGCGGTTGATAACATCCCTGATGTCTTTGTGATCTACGATGCTCAACGGCGGTTACAGTTTATCAATGCCGCAGCACTCGATCACCTGAAAAAATCAAAAGAGGAAATTCTTGGACGCACTGATGAGGAGATACTTCCATCTGAGGTCTGTGAACCTTATCTTCCAACTCTGATTAAGGCACAAGAAACACGCAAGAGCGAAACGACAGAAGTCACCATAAATTTACCTGATAATGGCACTGTCACTACATTTATTAAGTATGTGCCGATTCTGGATGAAAAGGGACAAATATATCAGATTCTGGGATTCGCTGAGGACATCACAGTCCGCAAGCAAGCAGAGTCCGCACTGAGCAATCAGCAAAAATGGCTAGAAGAAGTGCTGAACCTGATGCCAACTCCACTGCTGTTTATCGAACCGGGAACAGCGAAGGTGACTCTCGCCAACAAAGCTGCTGATGAAGTGGCTGGGGGCAAATTTCCCCAGGCTGATTTAGATGAAGAGGATCGAACCGTTTACTACTCTACCGACGTAGCAGGAAATCCTATCCCCCATGAACACACTCCAGGGAAACGGGTGGCACGTGGCGAACGCCTTGAGGGATTTGAACTAGACTGGCACACACCAAGTGATATCCGCTCCCTGTTGATATTTGGTGATACCCTGCCAGCGATGCACGGTCATCCGGCTACCTGTGTGTTGACATTCCAAGACATTACCGATCTCAAGCGGGTCGAAAAAGCGTTGTCATTGGGCTATAAAAGGCTCCAGCTACTATTTAGTACAGCAAGCGATCTTCTATCAAGCCAGCAGCCAGTGGCACTAGTTGATAGTTTGTTCAAAAAACTTAGAGAGCAAATTGGTTTAGATATTTACGTCCACTATTTGGTCAAGGAAAACCAACAGACATTGCATCTAGCCTCATGTAGTGGCATTGGGGAGGAACTAGCCAAAGAAATTGAGTGGCTGGAGTTAGGGCAATCAGTGTGCGGCACTGTGGCAGCACTCCGCAGTCCCATTGCTGTCTGGGACGTGCAACAATCAACTGACCCGACAACAGAACTCATTCGCTCTGTGGGCATGACAGCTTATTATTGTTACCCGTTGATAGGACAGGAGCAGCTTATGGGTACGCTTTCTTTTGGCAGCCGCAGCCGCTCCAAGTTCAGCCAAAATGAAATCGGGATGATGCAAGCAGTTTGTGACCAGATAGCGATCGCCATGGAACGCGCTAGCTTGATTGCTTCTTTGCAGCAGCAAACTGAGCAGTTAAGAGAAGCAAACCGCATGAAAGATGAGTTTCTAGCAATATTGTCCCATGAGTTGAGATCGCCCCTCAACGCTATCCTTGGCTGGGCGCAGCTTTTGCGTTCTCGCAAGCTGGATGAAAACAAGACTTATCAAGCAATAGAGACAATTGAGCGTAATGCCAAAGCGCAAACGCAACTCATTGAAGATTTGCTGGATATCTCGCGGATGATTAGAGGTAAGTTGCGTCTTAATGTCTGTACTTGCGATCTGGTTCCAATTATTGAGGCAGCGATTGAGACTGTACGCTTAGCCGCAGAGGCAAAGAAAATCCATTTTAGATTTGAGAAAATTGCGGATCAAAATCCAAAATTATTGGTTTCCGGAGACCCAGAACGCTTGCAGCAGGTCATGTGGAATTTGCTATCTAATGCCATTAAGTTCACACCCTCTGGTGGTCGAGTAGAAATCAAAGTAGGAGAAGTGGAGGTAGCAGGGGGTGCGGGGGGAGTAATTTCTTCCCCTGCACCCCCTACTACCTATGCCCAAATCACCGTAAGCGACACAGGTATTGGAATTAATTCTGAGTTTCTTCCTTACGTCTTCGATCGCTTTCGTCAAGCTGATAGTTCCAGTACAAGATCCCATGGTGGACTAGGACTAGGGCTGGCGATCGTGCGTCATTTAGTAGAACTTCATGGCGGTAATGTTTACGTTGACAGTCCGGGTGAGGAGAAAGGAACAACGTTTACAGTCATACTGCCTTTTGTTAAAGAAAGCGGGGCGAGTAGAGTAGCTGGGGGTGTGAAAGCGAGTTCCTCCCCTGCATCCCCTGTCTTTGTCTCCCTTGAAGGTGTGAAGGTACTCATTGTAGACGACGAAGCCGATACTCGTGACTATCTCA
Organism: uncultured Stigonema sp.; assembly: GCA_964657905.1. Classification (GTDB taxonomy): domain Bacteria; phylum Cyanobacteriota; class Cyanobacteriia; order Cyanobacteriales; family Nostocaceae; genus Stigonema. Next base: position 785 of record CAZZXJ010000576.1, on the reverse strand, counting down.
CTACAGCACTCCAACAGTGCCAAGCCGAAGTGATGGCGGTGGCATCAGCGCAGGAGGCACTGGATGCGATGCAAGAGTGGAAACCAGATGTTTTGGTGAGCGATATCGGAATGCCAGAGGAGGACGGTTATTCTTTGATTCGCAAAGTGCGTAGACGCGAAGCGGATCTGAGTGAGACATGGAGTGAACGTGCAGCAGACATGTCCCTATCACCACCAGGGCGAAAGGTTCCAGCTGCGGCTTTGACGGCGTATGCTAGACTGGAGGATCGCATGCGAGCCATCAAGGAAGGTTTTCAGATGCATTTGCCTAAACCTGTTGATCCAGTTGAATTAGCTACAGTAGTCGCTAGCTTAGCTGGACGCACTTATTAGGGGGCAATACGCCCTTAACTGATATCTTGCACCATTCTCAACAAGGTAAGAGAAACCGGGTTTCTGAACCAGAAATTAACGGTTTCAGCTTTACTGAGGGAACACCAAGAAATAAATTGTCCGAAATTGTAGGGGCGGGGTAACCCCGCCCTTACGAATGATACGATTGAGCGGTCTATGGTTGGGATATTTTATTTTCTGGAAGTCCCTGATTCGGAAGAAACCTGGTTTCTGGCGGTGGTGCAAGATGTAAGTTAAGGTGAATTTGTCAAAAGTCAAAATTCAAAAGCTTTATATATCAAGGCTTGTGCCTATTTGAAATGGTTGCTTTATTTACGCCGCGCTGTACTAGTACCGCTTGGCGGAATTAAAAATTAAAAATTAAAAAAGCTTATGATATCATGTCCGCTT
>CAZZXJ010000575.1:1429-4522 GCA_964657905.1 uncultured Stigonema sp. | reverse complement strand
TGAAGCGCTTACTACAAACCTTTAATTTTTTACGCCGACTTACTTACGTCTGGTGGTAGGTGCTTCAAAGGTGCGCTCGCGTCAGCTAACTACAATAGATTGAATTTCTATCGGGGGTTGAAGCTCTGTTTCAACTTGAGCCTCGACAATTGACGTATAAATTGGAATATCAACTTGTATGGCTTCAAAGCTAACAACTAGAGAGTATGGAACACTAGCTTCTGGGTCATTGTTCCAACCTTCATGTCCAACAACTGCAATAGAAAATGCTTCTGTGAGTTCAAATGAATCTACAACAGCCCAATCTTTTTGAAGGGTTCCTGCACTTCTGGATACATCTTTAATTATTCCGTGATTATTTTGTTTTCCTAGCATCCATTTAAAAATACCCTCTCCCTTTTCAGCATCCTCTGGAGCATCATACTCTTTCAAAATCCTTTTCAGAAAGCGTTCTGGATCTTCTCCTTTTTTACTACATTCCCAATCCAGCCAAGTTGAAAGATATTTTCGGCGATTTCTACGGGTTCGACGTGGTTGGGCTTTGTACGATAAAGTAACCTCCAGAAGAATTTTAAATGACTCTCCTTGAGAACGTAATTTTTCTGGTAGTTTTACTTGGTAAACATGAGCTTGTTTAGCTACAATACGGATCTCTCCTGTTGTCATCAAAGTGATTCTATTGGGAGCATTACCCAAAGCGCGATCAACATTGGGAAGACCATAACCAATTTGACGGATAACGTGCAGCTTATTAACATCATCTGCACTTGTCCATTCAGGCCACCTTGCTGATTGCACTATTAATGCACGGTAAAGAAGGCAATTCTCATTAGGTAAATAAGCAGCTAGACGCGCAGCAATATGGCTTACTTTTGGTACGGCAAATGATGTTCCCACCTGATCAGCAGCAAGTGCAGGTCCACCGTTCAATGTTGAACGCACTAATTCAGGACAAACATTTTGAGGATATGTAATGTTAGGTGGTGTACCTTCGTCTATAACAAAATCCCCACCATATTCAACTACTTCTGGCTTAATTGTCTTCCAAATTCCCAATCCAGAGCATGAAAAGGCTGAAGGCTTATCCTTCTGTGAGATAGAAGAATAGGGAAATTGATGGTAATAACTTAGAGCAATTGAACCAACTGTTAAAGCTTGAAAACTTTGTGCTGGGTTAGCAATTCTACATGAGTTTTCTAATAGATAATCTGGATATGGTCGATTTGCAGCCAGATGTTCTTTCACAGATAATCTTGTAGAGCCTATTTTCCCGCCTTCGGAAGGTAAATTACCAGCTGCAACAATAAACAGGATATCCTTTGTCCATGTCAGATTATCAATTGTTGCTGCCCAAGAACTCATATACTGGGTTCGGCAGGGAACAGATCCAGCAATACAATGATTAAAAATTCTTGTTTTTGTTTGCTCATAGTAAATTTTTACAATTTCACACAGAAAATTTGGGGGAAATAGCTGTTTAGGTAGTTCGCAGTTAGCATCCAGAACTCTTGCATTTTGAATCCAGCAAATAGATTTTTCCTTGCCACTGCGGGGTATAGTCCTGGGGTAAAGAACCGCACCAGCTACTCTAGTTCCATGTCCACCGTTGCCATAATAGTCAGCAGCTGTATGAGTTTCTCCTGGAACCCAAGACCTTGAACTTTGTGAATCAATCGCTGCTTTTAAAAGAAAATGACTTTCTTGAATACCACTATCAATAACACATACATTAGGAGCATTTGATTCGGGTGTTTCTAGTTGAAAATGGATATTATCAACATCTGATAAAGCTTCAGGCTCAATAAATTCAGCTAGATCATCAGGTAAACTGACATCAAAAATATACGGAAAATTTAAAACTAAATCTTTTAATCCCTTCCCAGAAATTTGAATTCTGCAAGAAAAACTATCAGGGAGTTGAGCAGAATTAGGAATATGACCATCAATAATATTAAAAACTTCTCCTTGATATCCTTGAACAAAATCTATAAAATCATCTTCTCTTTTTGACTTAATGTCATCCCATTCTTGGTATGTTGAATCACGTTTATTTATCCATTTACTAACTCGTCTAGTATATGTTTCATCAATTTCATCAGGTTTTCGTTTTGGATAATCAGAAAATTGATATTTAGTACCTATGCAGGAAATTCCCACATCTACTATAAAAATCTTATCGTCAGTAATTTGTTCCCATTCATTAAGCAATTCTGGTGATAAAATGTATTTTGGTCTCCTAGTTCCATCCAAAATTTCCCATATTTCGGCAATTCTATTACCACCTTGTTCTGCCTTAATAAATTTTTCTATCTTTTTTTGTAGTTCACTAAATTCTGGATCATTGGCAGAAGCCCCAATAATATATCCATCTTCTAACTCAGCAATGACCTCAATACCATACTTTCTCAGATCCTCTACATCGAAAGCAATAGGATCTATCTTTAAAATGATAGGTTTAGATTTTTCAGGAAGTTGCGGCTTTCCTTCTTGATCACGTTTTGATTGAGTATCTTGCCAATCAAAGATTAAGGATTCAACTGAACCTTTGAGTTTACTTCCATGTCCCTGGCGATTCTCCAGATTAATGACTGTGATGGGATTCTTTTCTCTTTTTCCTCCTGTTGGTGGTAAAGCGCTTCCTTGTCTTGTCAGCCTAAGAGCGATATGCGGAAAACCCTGAGAACTTTCAACCATTTATTTATCCAGACACCAAAAATTAATACTAGGAAACTTTGATTTCTGCGATCGCTTCTTCTAAGTGTTCCTGAATCACTAGATCCTCTCGCTCAAGGATTGCTCTTTTAGCTGCATCTTGTGCAACTCTCACAGCTTGAGCCGCAGAAAAATCTCTCATCTGCTCAATGATCTTTGGCCAGTTGATAGATCCCACTTCAATTGCAGATAGTGTTTCCTTTAGTATAAATTCTAGCTCATGTTCTCCGGGTTTGGGTACTGCAATTAAGTCATCAAATCTTCTCCAAAGGGCAGTATCTAGAGATTTATTCAAATTCGTTGCTGCTACTAAAAGCCCAGAAGAGGGTTGATACTCATCCAAAATTTGAAGAAATGTATTGACTACTCGCTTAATTTCTC
>CAZZXJ010000575.1:0-1329 GCA_964657905.1 uncultured Stigonema sp. | reverse complement strand
GGTTGATACTCATCCAAAATTTGAAGAAATGTATTGACTACTCGCTTAATTTCTCCTACTTCTTGAGAGTCTTCTCGTGTCTTAGCAATTGAGTCACATTCATCAAGAAACAATAAACATGGACTTTTTGAGGCATCCTCAAATACAAGTCTTAAATTGCTGGCAGTTTCCCCTAAAAAAGACGACACCATTGCATCAAACCGAACTTTCAAAAGTGGTAAACCAGTATTCCAAGCTAAACGCTCTGCTCCTAGTGTCTTTCCACAGCCAGGAGGACCATACAAAAGTATTTTTTGTCTGTAACGCAGTCCATGATGAGCAAGCCTGTCTCTTGCTGCATACTCACGCTCAATTCGGCAGAAACGTTTCTCAACATTTTCCGGCAACACCATGTGATGTCGCAATTTATCCCTTGGTATGATAGTTACCAGAGGAAGATTAAATCGTTTACTGGTTGGTAATTCAGTTAAAGCCTGTAAATTTTCTGGTATTGTGTCAGCTAGTTTGCTAAGGTTAGCAGACTTCTCTTTCTGACTCTTTTTAGTAATATTCTCTAACTGATCGGCTAATAGCGTATGTCCCCTATTGCGTTCTTCCTCAATAACTAGGTACGTGAGTTTATCAATTGCCTCTTGATCTGAACTGGCGATCGCTCTAAAAAATCTCTTGAGAAGCTCTGCTTTCATACTGCCTCTCAGTATCAATAATAACTTTTTCTTTTATTAGTACAATTGTACCATATAATTTAATGTACAATAAAGTATAGCGCGATCTCCTTGTCTTTAAGCATTATCTTTAAGTTTTAGGCATAGGGAGTGTCAATATTAACCAATGGCCGCTTGTGCTGTGATCGCTTGAATAGTCGCTAGAGGAACTTCAGCAAAATACTCTCGTTGAAATTGTTCTTCGCGAACAACGGCTAAAAATTTGGCAATAGCAGCCTCTGCAAGTTTTGGTTCGACTATTGAATGTTGAGTGAAAAGCAAATAACGCTCTTGTGTTTTCACGGTAAATCCTAAAAACTTTAGAGCTTTGAACCCTAAATGTAAGGTTTGGTCTTTTATCCCAAGTTTCTCTAAAATTTGTACGCGGGTGACTGTTTGATTTGTGCGACTGAGGTATTTGGCAATTCCCACCAAGGTCAACCATATTTGCTCTGGTGAAGAGTGGTTTGGTTTAGACCATGCTATTGCTAATGGTTGTTGATTGTAAAGCGATCGCCTTAACCACGCACGTAAATCATCCCAACTAGTGGGACACTCTTCGAGGAGGAGTGGGGCATGGGGGAGCCAGTGCGTTGCGCGGGTTCCCCGCGTTGAAGCATCTGGC
>CAZZXJ010000574.1:0-4529 GCA_964657905.1 uncultured Stigonema sp. | reverse complement strand
TGATTACCTGAAAATTGCTGTAATTACGAATTATCAATTACGAATTACTTTAATGCCATCTACCAACGAATAGCATTCGTTATGCTTTACTGGTACTGGGACTATAACTTACGGGCACGACTTTAGTAGAGTTCTAGGCAGTGTAGACTTGGATTACTCAAAAGTTCTTGAATTGCCTCTGCACATGAGCGAAGTAAAGATTCAACTTGCTTGGTTGGTGCATTCCCACATCGCAGCCATACTACTTTGGGTGGCGAACCATACAAACGGCTTTTTTCTGCAAAGTCTACGTCTTGAGTCACAATACAAAAGTTGTTGGTTTGAGCAAATTCCCATATTTCAGTATCAGTCTTTTCTTTTAGTCCATGAAACTCTACATGGCTAGAATCGGGAAAAATATCTACTAACCGATTCACTAGTCTACGACTCAAATTTTGGTCAAAAAGTAACTTCAAGTAGCACCTGCCGAAGCAACTAAGCGATGTTCGCGATCAGCAGCAAATTCTAAACAAGCCCTGATGTCTTCTTCTGTTAATTCAGGAAAGTCTTCTAAAATCTCATTGTGAGACATGCCAGCAGCCAGCCAGCCCAAAACATCGTATACAGTGATTCGCATCCGTCGAATGCATGGCTTGCCGCCTCTTTTATCTGGCTCAATTGTGATAATATTACGATAACTCATGGTGATGAAAAGTTGCCTAAACGTCTCGTCTGTCCTTATTAGTTTAATTGATTTGTCTGCAATACTGCTCCGTTAAGACAAGTTTCACGTTAATCACCGCTCCCCTCCGAAGTTTCCTACGGCGGGAAACCCGCCTGGGGTGACCCCCTTAAAAAGGGGGTTTAAGAGAATTAAGCAGAACTTTTTAAGGGGAGCCAGCGCTGTTCGCGTTAGCGACGAAGGAGCGTCAGCGTCTCCGTCAGGAGAAGGAGGGTTTCCCTCCGCAGGGGTAATTAGGAATTACCAAAGATCGCGTTCCGAATTATTTATGACAACCCAAATGCCACAATTACAACTGGTACGTTAAGCAGATTGGGAAGTGTCCCTAGTCCCCTTCGAGTCGTTCAACAGTTATCTAATATTTATCGATGCCGCCACAAATTATCAGCAGTTACTATGACTCACTTTGGCATCATCTGTCCTGGAACGACTGGACACCTGAATCCTATGTTTCCGCTGGGTCGCGAACTGCAACAACGCGGACATCGCGTCACTTTATTTGGGGTACTTGATACTCAACTCAAGACACTGCAAGCAGGATTGGAATTCCGGGCGATTGGCAAATCTGAGTTTCCCCGTGGGGCGATCGCACAACATTTGACTCACCTAGGGAAACTGAGCGGAATCCCTGCATTGCAATATACTGTCAGTATGCTGGAGCAGACAGCAGCTGTGATGCTGGGGGATGCACCGACGGCAATCAAAGATGCAGGTGTGGAAGCACTGTTAGTAGACCAAGTTTCACTAGAAGGAGGAACTGTCGCAGAATTTTTGGACATTCCCTTTATTACCGTTTGCAGTATTGTAGTACTTAATCGAGAAGATAGTGTTCCTCCTTATTTCACAAACTGGCGCTATAATCCAGCTTGGTGGGCACGCTTACGCAACCGAGCAGTTTACGAGTTGCTGATCAGAGCGAAATCATTTGGGAAGGTGCTAGTTGAGTATCGCCGAGAATGGAACTTGCCTACACTCACTCACCTGAATGATGGCTATTCTCAACTGGCTCAGATCAGTCAACAGCCTGCTGAATTGGAATTTCCAAGACAACACTTGCCCCAGTGCTTCCATTTTACTGGACCTTACCATAGTTCAGTTGGTCGAGAATCTGTTGCTTTCCCTTATGAAAAGTTGACCGGGCAACCATTGATCTATGCCTCAATGGGAACTGTACAAAATCGCCAGTTGAAAATTTTCAACTGTATTGCAGAAGCTTGCAACGGGTTAGATGCCCAGCTAGTGATTTCTCTTGGTGGTGGTGCTGGCTTAGAATCTCTACCAGAACTACCTGGTTCACCCCTAATTGTCGGTTATGCCCCCCAACTAGAACTCCTAAAAACAGCCACGCTTACCATTACCCATGCAGGCATGAATACCACTTTAGAATCCTTAAGTAACGGTGTGCCAATGGTTGCCATTCCCATTGCCAATGATCAGCCAGGGGTGGCGGCGCGTGTAGCTTGGACAGGGGCAGGTGAGACTATACCCCTAGCCCACATGAACGTTTCCAGACTGCGAGAAGCTGTAGCGCGGGTACTGACGGAAGATTCTTACAAAAAGAATGCTTCTAGGCTACAAGCGGCGATTCGTCGATCAGGCGGGGTTACTCGAGCCGCTGATATTGTGGAACAGGCTGTATGCACCGGAAAGCCTGTCTTAGCTCAAACGCCCCCACAAGCCCTCATCCCACAAGTTTAACTCAAACTAGACTCCAGAATTCGCTGATTTTAGAGAACCCATTCCCTTTACCACCATCCGCACTCGTAATTGGCAAGTTTCACGACTTTGCAAGTCTTGGAACTAGGGAAAAAATCTGTCAGCAGTGAAAATACTGGAATTCGCCAGACGTGTCCGAAGAAAATCCAGTAATTTTACTATATTCATCAAGAGTGATGCTTTGAGAGAATACAAAACACATAACACCCGGTTAAACGTGGTCTCAGAGACCACGTTTTTTTCTGGTGTCTCATAAATATTTGGTAACCTCAACTAGGGATCTAACTCCCTAGCTGATAAAAAAGCAAAAACAAGAATGTATACTTGCTATGCCCACTATTCTAAAGTCTTGAAAAGTACGACGACCTTAGTGCTATTACGGAAGTTTGAAATTAAATAATAGCATCTGATCGGTTACTAGAACCGGGGAGCAAACAACGTTATTTACGTAATGCAGGTACGAGTGCGATCGCTCTTTTAAACCAAAAGAGATTATTCACAAAATATGTGATCGCCTTTCCACTCAAGACATAATTTTAATCTTTTACACTGTGGATTATATGCCCACAAAGGTACTGACGGCGTGGTTGCAAGAATTTTGGGAACCACTGGTGGCGCAAATTCAGGAAAATTGCCCTCCTAGCGAACAAAATACACATTTATTGATGTTTTTGGTAGACAATAGTGGCAGCGTTTGTGAGTCACATATCCTGCTGGCAAAGCAATTTGATGAACCAGAATACCCGCGAATACCTCTGCACTTACCACCCGTCAGCCCATTTCCACCAGATGTGCTGGATGATTGGATTGATATGGTGACGGCAATGGAGACTATGCAAATACCCGCAGGGTTAACATCCAGAATATTGTTAGAAAAGACAGAAAACGGGATTCCTGAGTTTGTTTATCAAGAAAGGCAGCTATCCTGAGGGCATTCGTCAGAAGGGATTTATCCGCAGATCGTTTTTGTCCGAACCTGTCTGGCGACCGAAGGAAGCAAGGGTTTAAGCACGGAGCTGAACTCAATATCAGTGGCTCCAAGTCAGGAGGGGTCTGAATCCCCTTCTGACTTATTCCTTCAGCATAGCTGCCTCCTGACGAATGCCTTCTTCAATGAGTTCGCAGGGGATGAATGCGGCAATTAGTGTGTTGCGGGGTCGATATATTTTAGTAAAAGAGTTGGATGAATCTTTATGCTATTAGAGTTAAGACAATTGAGGATTCAACCGGGACAGCAACTGCTACTTGAGGACGTTAGCTGGCCGCAATTTGAAAGTATTTTGGCAGAATTGGGAGAACATCGTGCTGCCAGACTTTCCTATAGTCATGGATTTTTAGAAATGATGGTTCCTTTGCCCGAACATGAAAAAGCCAAAGAAATTATTGGCGATCTGGTAAAAATTTTATTGAATGAACGAAGTATCAATTACGATTCTTTAGGTTCAACAACCTTAAAAAATAAAAAAATGACTCAAGGGGTAGAACCAGATGCCTGTTTTTACATTCAACATCAAGCAGCAATTATTGGCAAAAATCGCCTAGATTTGAGTATAGATCCACCACCCGATTTAGCCATAGAAATTGACTTAACTTCCCGCACACAGTTGGAGAATTATCAAATTTTGGGAGTGCCAGAACTTTGGCGATACGGAAAACAAGGACTACAGATTAATGTTTTGCAAGCTGGAAAATATGTAGAGTCTGATTTTAGTCCTACATTTCCAGATATTCCAATAATTGAGCTAGTCAATCAATACGTCCAGCAGAGTCAAGTTGTTGGTAGCAGCCAAGCAATTCAAGCTTTTAGGATCGATAAATTTTCACGCCGACCTACTTAGTTAGGCAACAATTGAATTAGATGTCATTTATTTACAGCAATTTTCACCTAAATGAACCACACCGTTTGTAAGGGCGAACGGCCGTTCGCCCCTACGACTGTGGTCTGATTACCTGAAAATTGCTGTAATGCTGAATAGGCTCGTGCTTTTAGTAAAATAGACATCTCCGAAAATTAACTATGCATTACCTGAAATCCTTGTAAGTAGGTGGGTGGGAAAATTTATAACTATGTCATTGCGAGCGAAACGAAGTG
>CAZZXJ010000573.1:0-4533 GCA_964657905.1 uncultured Stigonema sp. | reverse complement strand
CTCGTCAATGAATTGCACAGGTCCGGCAGCTTTGTTATCGCGGATCTGACCATAGAACACGATCTTTGGAGGATGACGACTATCATCCTAGGGGTTACTTGTGTAAGTGTATGTGAGGCTAAACCCAAAGCGATTGCCCTGCTGGCTACCGTAGATACTACCGATAGGGTGGTCGTGGAACGAGGCGCTACATAAAAGCCTGACAAAATAGGACTGACAAGGATAACAGAGTTAAAGAAAAGCACTCCTGTATATACTGTTAGGCGTTAAAGTGCTTCATACGGTAGTCCATCAAGAGTTTACGTCTTTTGCTGTATACTAAATGACTGATTAAAATTTCATTGCTGGCTGTTTTGCAGGTATTCATCATAAAGTTTAGCGGTTTTCACTGAGGTTATTAAGTATTAAGTCGAGCAAAATAGTGAAAACGTTTCATAGAAAGTTTTATAGCATCACCAAGAGCGATCACCCCGTCAGGTTGATCGCTTTTTCTTTTTCATAGTGAAGCGTGCGAAAAGCAATGCTTGTGCCCAAGGGGCAATAGCCCAACCACCTACTGGGTGTAGACCCGGAGGGGCTTGCCCTTAGACATCCGCACACCGTTTCCAAAGTGCGAATCGCCCTCGGCGCTTCAAATCAAATGAACTAAGTAGGTAGGCACAAATAAACATAACTATGTAACGAAATGTAAAACTCTCAAAACCCTTGTGATTGCTTCACTTCGCTTCGCTCCGTTCGCAATAACATAGTTATAAATTTTCTCGCCCACCTACTTAGGACGCTCTTATTCCTTTGAGTACCTGAGTGCTGTGTGTGGCACGGCTTGTCGAGTGTGTAATTAGGAAGAGCTAAAATCTACCTATATTGATAACATCTAGGACTTACGCACTATACGCTCTTGAGCATCATGTGTATAATGGAATTCGGTCGTTTCATTTCGTAGAATTGACCACATGGTAAGGGCGCGGAGACCGCGCCCCTACGGTCAAATTATGGTTTACCCAAAAGAAAGAAAGCGCTCATTGCCCAACCGTTACCACTTTTATTTTTTCTGCTACCCCGGATTATTGAGCCGATACCTCAAGATTGTCGGCATAAATAAATATAACTATGTAACAGAATGTAAAGTCATTCAAAACCCTTGCGATTGCTACCCTTCGGGAAGCCTCATTCGGAGTCTACGCTCCACTTCGTTTTGCTCGCAATGACATAATTTAGTTTTTTCGCGCCGACCTACTTAAATGGATTCTGCTGTGGATTCAGTTTGAATAGATTGAAGCTGTTCTGGAGAAACTGCTCTGATTAACCATTCTGGTAAATTTTCAGCTTCTTGTGTAATTTTTTTTGTTTCAATAGTTAGTTTGACTTGATGTCCTAAGTTGGTTGAGTTGTCAAATATAACAGCATTATCTGCAAGCTGATTAAGAATTTCTATTCCTTGCTCTGTGAGCTTATACTCAAAACGTTCTCCTTGACTAGTTTCCATAATTAATTTGTTTTTTTCTTCGTAGAAAATAGAATTTCCATTCGCTTTATGTTCAATAATTTCTTGTTGGACTCCTGCTTGGGCATTTGCTTCTATGAGCATTGCCCATTTAGTCCAGGATTGATTCGATGTTGACTGATGAGAAAACTTGTGACTCATAAGATTTCATAAGAACAGTCCTACTTTCATTATCAAGCTTTAACATCATGGTGTGTGTATAGTTTTGAATTTTTTTTAACTTCGAGAGTGCATACTTAAGCATTAAGCAACGAGTAGAGGCGATCGCACACCTAAAGTATGCTCCACCAAGAGCGATGCCTGCGGCAAGCCGCTTCACTTGAGGAAGAGCGACTGACTCCTGCTAACCTTTTAAATTTGGAATTGCTGTTACACAATCAATGATCTGCCGCATATCATATACTTGGGATTTGTTCTTTCACTCAAATAACAACGGAGAAAGACATGGCTGCAATCAGTGGACTGTCAGGGAATGAAATCTTCTGCCTTCGACAACAAGGTATGCATCCAGGAGATTTGGTGATTGGCAACAGTGTCTTTTCTCTGGGGCTAATTGGGGGAATTGCGTCAGGGCTGAAAACCATAGTGGGGGGAGAAGTCACCCAAGTTACCAGCATCATCCATGAAGGACGGCACAAAGCCTACGATCGCATGGTAGCAGAGGCACAAAAGCATGGTGGAATCGGTATTACGGGCGTTACCAACGATTTAGTGCAACAATTGGGAAATGTGGAATTCCTTTCAATTGGCTCCTGTGTACATCATGACGGTAAACAGGCTGAAAAGTTACAATTTTCTAGTTCAGCAGATGGACAAGAACTTTACTGCCAAATGGATGCGGGATTTGCACCCAAAAAGTTTGTCTTTGGCAATGTTGCCTACTCCATTGGGTTGGGCGGTGGAATACTTGGTTCCCTCAAGAGTTTAAGGCGCGGGGAAATCAAGGAGTTCTCACAGATATTCAACGAAACCCGCCACCTAGCTTTGAAGCGGATTAAAGCTGAAGCCCAGAATGCAGGAACAAATGCGGTGGTAGGGATTAGGACTTCGATTGTTCCGTTTGCTGGGATGCAAGAGATGGTGATGATTGGTACTGCTTCCCACCATCCAGTTTTAGCACCTAGCTTTAACCAAAGTCCGATCACGAGTGATTTAACCAACCAGGAAATGTGGAACCTAATCAACTTAGGTTATATGCCGTTGCAGTTGGTTTTGGGTGTTTCGGTGTATTCCCTTGGCTTGGTTGGAGGAATCACCTCAGCATTCAAGTCTTTTGTGCGCGGTGAGATTAGCGAATTGACTAACCTGATTTACGAAGCACGCGAACAAGCGATCGCCCACATTGCTGAAGATGCTTCCAAGTGCAACGCTGATCAAGTCGTCGGCATCAAAACCTACGTTTATCAGTTGGGAGGTGGGATGATCGAGTTCATGGCGATCGGTACCGCCGTTAAAAAGATGCCTGGGGTTAGCACACACTCTTCAGTGCTACTACCCCAAGCAATCATTCAAGACAGAGACACTTTTGTAAACACCGCAGAAGGGACGCTGCGGACGCAATTAAATCAAATGTCACAACAAAATAGTTAGTTGTTAACCGCCAACTGCTAATGAGTTGCCATAGCCTGTAGAGACTCTTGACGCACACGCCGCCCGGTAATTACCATTTTGACACCACCACCAGGGGCAAGCGTAACACCTCGACGCCGAGGTCGTTCTGGTCGATTATCAGCCAGGGCGAGTTGATAGCGTGACAGTATGGTTGCCAAGACTAACTTCATTTCAAACGTCGCCAAAGCGTTGCCAATACAGCCACGGGCGCCACCACCAAACGGCATAAATTCATAAGGAGAAAATTGGCGTTCTAAAAAGCGTTCTGGCTTAAAGTCCTTGGAATTTGGGTATAATTCTTGACGCTGATGCATCAGATAAATGCAGCCATACATTATGGTACCAGGCTCAAACGGATGACCCAATATCTCAACTCTTTCTTGCACTACCCTGGCAAATGTCAACATTGCAACCGGGTAAATACGCAAAGTTTCATTACAAACAGCACTCAGATAAGGCAGCCGCGCAATGCTCATCGGATCGGGAGATTCCCCAAGGGTATCCAGTTCTTGGAGCAGTTTTTCAAGGACTTCCGGCTTTTGGTGCGTCCAATACAATGCCCAAGCCATTGCCGTTGCTGTGGTTTCATGTCCAGCAAACAGCATGGTCATCAACTCATCGCGCAATTCTTGATCCGTCATCGGTTTACCCTGTTCATCCTTAGCTGACATCAGCAACGAGAGGATATCGATGCGATCTGAATCCGGATGCTCGCGGCGTTCAGCAATTTCCGCGTAGAGCAATTCATTAATTGAGGCGCGTTGACGCACAAACCTTCCCCAAGGACTCCAAGCTCCTAAATCTTTTTGCAGGAACGGGAAAAACAGGAAGCTATTACTGAGCGGTGACCGAAAAACATCTAACATCAAAGCTAGTTGGCGCTTGAGTTGTTGGTAACGTTCTCCTTCATACACGCCAAACACAACCTGTAATATGACTTGTAGGGAAATATCCTGCATTTCACTTCGAGCCAAGAAGGCCTGATTCTGTGGTAACTGGCTAATGACTTTTTCAGTAAGGTTGCAGATTAGCTGACCGTAGGCTCGCATGCGCTCTCCGTGAAAGGGAGGCATCAAAAGTTGACGCCGTTGTTTATGGCGATCGCCCTCCAGCATAATCACTGAATAGTCCCCTATTATGGGTAGCAAAATTTTGTTCTCCTCACTGAGGGCTGCAAACTTCTTTCTGTCGTTAGTTAAAATTTCCTGAATTGCTTGGGGATGCTGCACGAATACCAAAGTACCTTTAGAACCAGCTGCTCCAGAAGAGAAAAAGTCTGGATATTGTTGAGCCGCTTTTTCCATATATCCCACAGGGTCAGCAATCCACTGAAACTTTTGCATAAAAGAGGGGGTTTTGAGAGAATTGGGTAATGGCATCTGATTTTTGACCATAAAATTGCTATATGTTAGTTGTTA
>CAZZXJ010000572.1:0-4536 GCA_964657905.1 uncultured Stigonema sp. | reverse complement strand
GCAAGCTGTTAGCGAATTCGGGAACACATATTTACCTTGATACTCGATAAATTTGAGACTGTCCAGTCCTGATTGAGATTATTTTGATCAGGCATTGGCAAAAAACTGCCAAGGTAGCATTGTTGCAAACACAAGAATTGGGTAGGGTACACCCTCTAAGGGTAACTTTACTAAATTGCCAAATCGCATTACTCAAATTTTCTCGGTATTAAATGCGATCACCAGTTATTGAAATGGTAAATATTCGTAGCAGATTGCAGTTGAACGCACCTACAAGATAGCTCGCCGCAACACTTCAAAATATTGCTGGGAAATGACTTTAGGTGTGAAATATGACTGCAAATACTGACGCGCCGCCTTACCCATCCGCTCTGCTAGGCGGTGATCGCAACTCAGCAGGCGAATAAACTCCGCTAACTCGTAACTATCCGCATTCTCAAACGTCTCACCACAGTTGGCATCTGCAATCAGATGTCTCAGGTATGAATGCTGTGGACAAATAACAGCTACAGGTCTTCCAGTCGCTAAAGCCGGATAAAGTTTGCTGGGAGCAACGAGACTTTCCATTCCAGCATCAACACTTACCAAGGATAAATCACAGGCTGTCAGGGAATAAGGCAGCACCTGTTTGTTTTGATACGGAAGAAATAGGAAATTTCTGAGTCCTAATCGATTCACCTCCTCAATCAGTTCTTCACGCTTAGCTCCACCACCAATACACACAAACTGGATTGGCTCGTCTTGCAAGTACTTAGCAGCCTCTAATATTGTGTGTATATCATGACATCGACCCATATTGCCTGAGTATAACACTGTAAATTTATTTACAATATCGTACTGTTGAGCAAACCAGTTATCCTCTTTGGCAATTGGCACAATCCATTCCGGATCTGCCCAACTGTGAATCACGGAAATCTGATCGGCGACCTCCGGACAATTCGCCACTACCTGTTGCTTCATCGCAGGACTGGGAACCACAATTTCCTTGGCTTTGCGCAAAATCTGTCTATTGACAGCCTGCCAAAATCTAGCTATCAAGTGGTGTTTTGGTATCACCTTTAAGGCGATCGCAATATCTGGATAAAGGTCATAGAGGATGCAAACGTAACTTATGCCAAAAAAGATGTGTGCTAGATATCCTAAAATTGGCAAAAATGGCGGAGCAGTAGTCACTAACACTACGTTGCGATGCCTCACAGCCCTAAACAGGTAGAGTACAGCACGCAACGTGAACAGAATACCATTGATGGCTTTGCCGCGAATCCGCTGCGGAAAAAGTTGAGCGGTGCGCGATCGCTTAATCCGCACCCTACCGAACTGTTCAACTGCGGGCGCACAATGAGCTTGAAAGGCGTAGCCTGGTTGACCTGTAAACACCTCAACGTCTACCCCTTGCTGTTCTAAATGTCTCACAAGTTCCTCAATCAGCTGCCCTGTAGCTGCATAATCTGGAGGAAAAAACTGAGTGATGACGGACAATTTAATCAACTGTCCTATGCCTAAAAATTCAGGCTTAACAATTTTTAAATCTTCATATTTGCGATCAACTGATTGCCTCAGCCGTTCAGCGTATTTCACGTATTGTATGCTCCTATGCAAACCTTTTAACTGATGGCTGCTCTTAAAGTGCCCACAAAATCTTAATTAATAACACTGAAATTCAAAATCTTTATCTTACTTACTTACGGAGTTTGTTCTTTTAGCCGCGACTTTAGATGAATGCAATACAAACAGTAGGGGTGAACAGCCGTTCACTCCTACTGTTTCAGGCAAATTATGCAGCCTTATTTTCTTGGCTTTTGACTTTTGACCTGCGGTACTAGTACCGCTTGGCGGAATTAAAAATTAAAAATTAAAAAAGCTTATGATGCAAGCTTTTCGATGATTCTGAATGGTTGCTTTATTTCCGCGCCCCGTGTACTAGTACAGCGCGGCAGAAATAACTAGACAGTTAAAAACAGCTTAAAACCCAGTCTGTGTATGTATTTTTCTCTCCTGACTCCTTGCACTAGGTATATTTCAAAAATCAAATATGATTCCTGTATCTAGAAATTTATACTTACGTACAACCAGATCACCTGATTTTTTAACCCGTAGATTTACTGAAGTGTACCTACAACTACCAAGGTTAATATTGACCATAAAATCGCTGCTTGCAAGACCGAAGCTGATCCCCTAGATTCCTACTCTAGTTGCAACCTACTGGATTCAAGCTTTTTTCCAAATCCAGCCTGAATTATTACCAAGTATGAATATATGACGGATACCTCTGCTTTAAAAACCTCATCTCAAAACGGAAATAGTAACAACGGGAATAGGATATATGTAACTCCGTCGTCCCTTCAGCCGCAATATTTACCCAGGCTTGAAGGGCAGGAGGATGATTGGAATTTGGTTCAAGTTTTAGGTATTGCCAAGCGACGAATAGTAGTCGTTACCGGAGTCGTAATTGTCGTTATGGCTGCTGTCGTAGCTGTAACGCTAAACCAAAAACCAGTATATGAAGCTAAATTCAGAATATTAGCAGAACCCGTCAATAGTGATGACAGCAAATTGTCGAAACTTACCCCTGCTACAGAGGGCAAGGTAGATAAGTCTAGCCTGGATTACGAAACTCAGATTCAGGTGCTTAAAAGTCCTGAACTGATGACAAGCATTGTTAAGCAGTTACAGGTTTCCTATCCAGAGATTAACTATAATTCGCTTGTTGATCCTCTGACTATTACTCGCCTGGGTGAAACCAAGATTATAGAAATTCGCTACCGAAGTAATGATCCGGTAAAAATTAAAGTCGTATTAGACCAACTTTCTCAGGCTTATTTAAAGTACAGCTTAGAAGATCGCCAAACTAATCTGCGTCAAGGGATTCAATTTGTCGAAAAACAACTGCCATCTTTACAGAAACGAGTTGATGGCATCCAAAAACAAGTGCAGCTTTTCCGACAACAGTACAGTTTGACTGACCCAGAGGCTCAGTCAAAGCAAATTGGCGAGCAAGTCAAGCTTTTCGCCGATCAACGATTAGCAATTAATCAGCAGTTGGCGAAAGCTCAATCCATTTTTAAGAGTCTACAGGGAAGAGAAGGCGCACAAGCAGCATTCAAGGATGCAGCAGTCTATCAGCAGTTAGTGACACAACTGCGCCAGTTGGAAACTCAGATAGCCTACGAATCAACGCGTTTCCAGGAAGAGAGCTTACCCATGCAAAGTTTGCTGGAGAAGCGGCAAAAGTTGTTACCTTTGATCCGCAAGGAAGCTCAACGATCTTGGACTATCAAACTTGCTGAAGTGGCGAATGAAATTCAGACTTTGGAGTCTCAGAGTCAAGTGCTGACTCAATATGAAAACAGACTTCATCAAGAAGTTGAGGAATTGCCAGTTGTAGTTCGGGAATACACCGAACTACAGCGGAATTTACAGATAGCAACCGAAAGTCTCAATCATTTTCTCACTACCCGCGAAAGTCTGCAAATAGAGATAGCTCAGACACAAGTTCCCTGGCAGTTAGTTCAAGCGCCGACTCAGCCTGAAATCCCTGTAGCACCTGACATCCCCCGTAATTTGACGTTGGGATTCGTCGTTAGCATACTCTTAGGAATTAGTAGCGCATTACTGGTGGAAAAGCTCGACAATACATACCATACAGTCGATGCCCTTAAAGAGAAGCTCAAACTCCCCTTGTTAGCAACTCTTCCATTTGAAAGGCAACTGCACAACATTCAAAACTCCACAGTTGCAGAAAAAACTCCCACACCAAAATTGACAAATCAACCATCTCAAGGTAGTTCCGACTCGCCTGAAATAGTTGAGCCTGTATCGACTCTTGTTAAAGACTATAGCCAGTATGAATCCTCAAAGTTTCTGGAAGCCTTTCGCGTACTGCATACGAACATTCAACTACTAAGTTCCGATCAACCGATTCGCTCCATAGTCATTAGTTCTGCTTCGCCTGGAGAAGGTAAGTCTACGATCGCATTCAACCTAGCTCAAACAGCTTCTGCCATGGGACAACGAGTCCTACTTGTGGATGCTGATCTGCGCCGACCTCGAATTCACAATTTATCAGATTTAAATAATTTGTGGGGATTGAGCAGTGTCATTTCCGGAAGTATATCAATGGAGACAGTGATCCGGCAAATGCCTTCTATCAGCGAATTATCTGTGATCACTGCTGGACCTATTCCACCTGATCCAACAAAGTTGCTCTCATCCCAAAAAATGAAGCAATTAATGACAGATTTGCATCAAGCTTTTGATTTAGTCATTTATGATGCCCCTCCCTTAGTTGGACTAGCTGATGCGAGCTTGCTAGCTTCTCATACTGATGGTATTGTGCTTGTAGCGAGAATCCACAAAACAGACCGCTCAATGCTAGCGCAAGCTATAGATAGCCTAAAAATCACCCGAGGTAATATTTTAGGGATGGTTCTCAACTGCCACAAAAGTAACTCCCTGGCTTATTACAACTATTAATAGGGACAGGGTTAGCGCGTCTCAAACCCTATTGAGCGAATAATTCGTAATTCGTAATGCGTA
>CAZZXJ010000571.1:0-4559 GCA_964657905.1 uncultured Stigonema sp. | reverse complement strand
CATTGGTCATTGGTCATTGACTGTGGACAAATGACAAATGACCAATGACAAACCTATTATTGCAGCTGGCGTTGAATGCGATCGCTCAAAGGACTTTGTTTCGATGCCATACGTGCTCTGCCAGCAGCAGCCCATTCTTGGAGTTTCTGGATTTGCTCAACAGCGGTACGCGCTAGGGGTATGATCTGACTGGCGGCTTCTAAAATGTCGTCGGTGGCGAAGTCTCGGTTTTGACTAAACCCAATATGCATTGCTTCAATCAAAGTTTGCTCAATTTCTGCACCAGAAAAATCAGGTGTTTCATAAGCTAACCTGTCTAGTTCATAATTTTTCAAATTATGGGGGCGCAGTCGGGACAAATGAACGTTGAAAATGGCGAGTCTCTCTTCCTGGGTAGGTAAACCAACGAAGAAAATTTCATCAAATCGCCCTTTGCGAAGCATTTCTGGTGGTAAAGCTTGGATGTCGTTAGCTGTGGCGACAACAAACACGGGTGAGGTTTTTTCGGCTAACCAATTAATAAATGTACCAAATACACGGCTAGTGGTTCCCGCATCACCTTTGCTTCCAAGTCCCGAAAAGGCTTTATCGATCTCATCTATCCACAAAATACAGGGAGCAAGGGCTTCCGCTACCTGGATCATTTGACGAGTGCGGGATTCTGATTCACCCACCAAACCTCCAAATAACCGTCCCACATCCAAGCGTAGTAGGGGTAAATGCCAGTGATGGGCGATCGCCTTAGCGGTTAAGGATTTACCAGTCCCCTGAATCCCCACCAATAACAAACCACGGGGGTGGGGTAAACCATACTGTCGCGCTCGTTCGCTAAACGCACTACCCCTAAGGAGGAGCCAGTCTTTGAGGTTATCCAGTCCACCAATATCAGAAATTTGTTCAGTGGCGGGATAAAAGTCGAGAATTTGGGTTTGGCGGATAGTTTGGCGCTTTTCTTCCAGAACTAAATCTACATCTTCTGGTTGTATTTCACCTCTTGTAGCGATCGCTCGTGCCAAAACGCGACGAATACGCTCCATAGAAAGCCCTTGACAAGAGCGCACTAAATCATCCAAAACTTTAACAGAAAGTGAGTTTCCCGTCCCGGCTAACAAGCGTTCTACCTCGGCTTTAATTTCTGGTGCTGCGGGTAAGGGGAACTCTAAAATTGTCAAAACTTCGGTTAAGTCTTCAGGAATAGCAATGCGCGGCGACAGCAACACAATATTTTTCGGTTGGGACTTCAGAAGTCGGGCGAGGTTGCGAAGTTTGCGGGCGATCGCCACATCTTCTAAAAACCGATGATAGTCCCGCAGAATAAACACCGCAGGTGCAGATGCTGAGATATTTTCCACCAATTCCAAAGCTTGCAGAGGGTTACGCCGACCAAACCCCACATCATTGTGGTTACCCTGGTAACCATCCACAAAATCCCAAGTATAAACTGGGCGATTACCCTGATTTGTCGCTTCTTCCCGGATAGCTGCTTCTACCCGCTCCTCTTCATAAGTGGGAATATACATCAAGGGGTAGCGGGCGCGTAGCAGTAGTTTAAAATCGTCACGGAAGCTCATAAGTAGATGTTAGTTGTTAGTTCTTCTCTCATTGTTCAGGTTTGTCTTGCCACTAACAACTATTTCATTTTCATCCCCTCTATCACTTAGGTAGAAGAGGAATCTTGAAAAAATCGCAATAATATTAGGAGCAACCACAAGAGTAGCATTTTATCTGTTAGTATCAATTTTACATGCATACAATTAACAAAAAGTCAACCAAGCGAGCTTGGGCAGGTGCTCTAGCCCAACCCGCCACAGAATTTCCCCCCACCCAACTGCAAATCCTCTCCGGGCAAATCCCCGAAGGCTTACGCGGTACACTTTACCGCAATGGATCTGGACGTTTAGAGCGGGGTGATACCCACGTGGGACACTGGTTTGATGGAGATGGGGCAATTCTTGCCGTCCATTTTACTGATGCCGGTGCAACCGGAGTCTACCGCTACGTCCAAACCGAGGGATACGAAGAAGAAGCCGCAGCAGGTAAACTGCTGTATGGCAACTATGGAATGACTGCACCCGGACCAATTTGGAATCAATGGCGCAAACCAGTAAAAAACGCTGCTAATACCTCAGTGCTGGCGCTACCAGATAAACTTTTGGCACTCTGGGAAGGCGACAACCCCCACGTCCTCGACTTGCAAACGCTTAATACTTTGGGGAAAGATGATTTAGGAGCGTTGAATAATGGATTGCCTTATTCTGCCCACCCTAAAATTGACCCCAAAACAGGCGAGATTTTTAACTTTGGTATTTCTCCAGGATTGAATGGAATACTGAATATTTATAAGAGCGATTCCACAGGCAAAATCCTGCAAAAAACATCATTTGAACTTGATGGAATCTCTGCGGTGCATGATTTTGTCCTAGCTGGGCAATACTTAGTATTTTTCATTCCTCCCGTGCGGGTAAATCCGCTACTAATTTTAACTGGATTGAAATGTTACAGTGATTCGGCTGAGTGGAAACCGCAACTAGGTACTCAGTTTCTTGTGTTTGACCGCGAAAGTTTATCCCTGACAAGTCGGGGTGAAACTGAACCTTGGTTTCAGTGGCATTTCGGCAACGGCTATGTTGATGCTAGCGGTTCAGTGATTGTGGATATCGCCCGTTATGAAGACTTTCAGACAAACCAGTATCTCAAGGAAGTGGCTAAAGGTGAAACTCACACCTCAGGAATCAGTACATTCTGGCAAGTCCATCTTAATCCCCAAACTGGCAAAGTTACGAAAATTCAGCAATTGTTAGATCGATATTGTGACTTTCCCACTGTACCACCGCAAAATGTGGGAAAAGCGTCTCCCCATACATATCTTTCGGTATTTCGGCAAGGGACAGATACGAGCAAAGAAATATTAAACGCGATCGCCCGTTTCGACCACCGCACCGACACCCTCACCGAAGCAAACTTAGGAGAAAACCGCTATCCTTCAGAACCTATTTATGCCCCAAATACTCCTCACCCTGACCAAGGCTGGGTGATAACGGTGGTGTATGACGGCAATTCTGATAGTAGTGAGGTTTGGGTATTTGATAGCGATCGCTTAGATGAGGAACCTGTGTGTAGACTGGGATTACCCAGCGTTATTCCCCACAGCTTCCACGGCACTTGGAAAGGTGTTGAATAATACAAAGTTGCAACCGCACCCTGTAGCAGACGGACGCAGATAGAATAAATAATTATCAGCGTCCATCTGCGTCCGTCTGCGGTTCAAAATCCTGTTAGAGGTATATCTTATGCAAGCCCAAGAATACTATTCACCCGCAGAATACTTAGATCTAGAAGTTGCTTCAGAAAATCGTAATGAATATATAGATGGTCAAATCATACCAATGACAGGCGGAACACCGAATCACAATCAAATTGCTGGTAACTTTTATGCAGCACTCAATTTTGCTTTGAAGCGTCAACCTTACCGAGTATTCGTCACCGACCAACGTTTGTGGATTCCGAAAAAGCGAATTCATACATATCCGGATGTCATGGTTGTTGCGGGTTCGTTAGAATTTGCCGAAGGTCGCAAAGATACAATTACTAATCCCTTCATGATTGCTGAAGTCTTATCAAAATCTACTAGAAGCTATGACATTGATGAAAAATTTGCAGCTTATCGCACCATCCCCGGCTTTCAAGAATATGTTCTCATTGATCAATACAAAATTCAGGTAGAACAATATTTCAGAACCGAGGAGAAAAAATGGATATTCTGTGAGTATGAAGATGAGAACAGTCTCTTAGCCCTAGCCTCTGTTCAGTTTCAAATTTCTCTACTAGATATCTACGATAAAGTTGATTTTGATCCGCTATAAAAAACCTCTTCATTCTTAAGTAGTTGAACAGAATTAATTACACAATGTGCGCCGCGAATGGAGCGAAGCGCTTGGGAAGCAATTCGCTTGCGGTTTGGGATTGCTTTATATCAATCGCAATAGAAAGCGCGATCGCCCAATTTACAGGAGCATTGCCACCTCGTCGTGGGGGAAAATCTTTGGAGAAAGTAACGTCTCTAACGAGCGTGAAGTCGGTTCTCAATACCCCAATGTCCTTGAGTGTCAGCAAGGAACTCTTGAGCAGAAATGATTTGACTGCTAATATAAAATTGACGCTCATAAAAAGGCTGACCATCACGATTTTATGTTTCAAAGGAACCAAGGAGTTTTTTCTAGTACCTTGTGAAGGCTAAATATGGAACCTTGGCGCAGAAAAGCATCGGTTAGAAATTGTCAGACAGGCATCTCGTTGGCGGTTCGATGCAGACTGAGCTTTATTTCGCTTAGTATCAGAAGCATAGCGCATCCGTCTTGCCCATCTCTTCGACCCATTTCTGGCAATTCATACATCTCAAGTAGAGCCATATCCTCACCAAATTACAGCTGTGTACCAAGAAATGCTGCCCCGCCAGCCGTTACGTTTCTTACTAGCTGACGACCCAGGAGCAGGTAAGACGATTATGGCAGGCTTGCTGATTAAAGAATTGATAATTCGAGGAGATTTACAGCGTTGTC
>CAZZXJ010000570.1:0-4559 GCA_964657905.1 uncultured Stigonema sp. | reverse complement strand
ATTTTCATCTGATGAAATCATAGCTATTATTCCTAACAGTAATACATAAACCTCCACCCCCAGCTTCTGAGCCAGTCCCTGCTAAGAACTCTAATATTCCTTCTTAAATATTGACATGTGTGACTAAGGTTACAGGGGAGGCGGAGCCTCTACCGAATGCATTCCCCGGCGGAGCCAGGGAACGAGGGTATTACTCGACTCTTTGCAACTGGGCAACCCTGGGATCAATAATTTTTTGACCCAAACTGTCAAACCTGATCGCCAGAGAAATTTTATTACCCGAACCAAAAATGTGAGTAATTTCACCGACCCCGAAGGTTTTGTGCAGCACCTGCTCACCTACTTGCCAATCAGCAGTACCTTGCTTTCCACGCTTTGCAGAAGCACCGTTGCTTGTAACTCGACTACTCCTGTGTGGAGTAGCTAATAACTCTTCGGGTAACTCGGAAAGAAATTGCGATGGCAAAGCAGGTTCGCGGGAACCGTAAAGCCGACGTTCGCGGGCGTGGGTTAAATACAACCGTTCTTGGGCGCGAGTAATACCCACGTAACACAGGCGGCGTTCTTCTTCCAAAGATGAGGGATCGTTGAGAGAACGGTAGTTGGGAAATAGTCCCTGTTCCATTCCCACTAAAAACACAACGGGAAACTCCAACCCCTTAGAAGCGTGTAAAGTCATCAGTGAAACCGCTGTTTGTCCTTCTTTTAAGTTATCCAAATCGGAACTGAGAGCGGTACTTTGAAGGAATGCTTGTAGAGTAACATCCTGGCTTTCTTCTTCAAATTGCAGCACCGCGTTCAACAATTCTTGGACGTTTCGCAATCTGTCTTCGGCTTCATCTGTACTCTGAGTTTGCAAGTCTTGGATGTAACCGGAGTTGTCCAACACTCCTTGCACAATTTCGGAAACTGGAACCGTTTCTATTTGTCCTTGTAGGCGGCTAATCATCTGGGCAAAGCTATTGACAGCTTTAGCTGAACGTCCCGCTAATGTATTAACTGATGTTTCATCACTCAGTATTTCCCACAAGGTTGTGCCTAATTCTCGGGCGGCGTTAACGAGTGCGTCGGTGGTCGCTTTACCAATACCGCGTCGGGGAGTGTTAATGACTCGCAACAAACTGACTGTATCAGATGGGTTGGCGATCGCTCTCAAATAAGCTATGACATCTTTAATTTCTTTGCGATCGTAAAACTTCAATCCTCCCACTACTGTGTAGGGAATTCCTAAACGCACCAAAATCTCTTCAACCGGGCGAGATTGGGCGTTGGTACGATAAAGTATGGCAAAACTTCCCCAGTCCAACTCGGGATTCTGGGTTTCTAAAGTGCGAATTTGATTGATGACAAATTCTGCTTCCGCAATTTCATCATCTGCTTTATAACAATAAATTTCTTCACCAGCACCGCGTGTGGGTTTAAGGACTTTATCAATCCGTTGGGTGTTATTTTCAATCAGTTGGTTAGCTGCTTGGAGAATGTTTTCGCAAGAGCGATAGTTTTCCTCTAGCTTCACCATTGAACGGGTGTCGTTGTCCGGCAACCCATCACCAAAGTCTTGCTGAAAGTCCAATAATATGGTAAAATCCGCCATTCTAAAAGAGTAAATGGAGTTATGTACTAGAACTCCGTTGGCGACGTAGGTATGAGCAATGTCCACTTCTAAATCGTAAACTGCGCCTTCATACTCTTCTTGAAACACTTCTTCTATTTCATGCTCTTCTAATTGTCCATCCACATCCACCAAGACTTTCATCCCAGAGTGTAAGTGAGAAAGAGGCATAAAATCATAAGTGACACCTTTTACCAATGCTCGGCGGCGAATTTCTAAAGCCCCGGCTTCAGCTATTTTATGAGCCATAGCAACAGCTTCTTTGTAGGAAACTCTGGCAGTTTCTAGTCGATAACCTTGAAGATTTTTACCCGAACGAATTGAGAAACCAGCCGCTTGCAAATTGCTAGCAATGTCACTACGATTAGAACACCACTGTAAGCGATGATAGCTAGCAGACCTCTGACTCTCAAGCCTGGGTGTACCAAACATTACCAAATTTAGTGTCTGTCTTCTGTCACCGTTTTGTGGACGATAATGGGGAAATTCTGGATGCAACCACAAATCCTCCATCAAGCAATGAGCATTAGTGATGGTATCAACTTCTTGGAACAAACGAAAAAACCATTCATCACTCATGCGTAATTGACGACCATCACTATGAAAAACTATAGTTGGTAGACCATATTTAGCTGCATAGTACGCTTCATAGTACCAAGCTTCTTCATAACTTGAAGTTGTTTTAAGTACCCAGAGTTTATCAGCATGTTCTTGAGCTGCTCGTACTCTAAAGCCTAATTCTTCTTTACCATAGTCGTTACTACGCAAACTTCTGGTCATTCCTACGCGATAACCTCTGTCCGCCCTGTACATTAAGTAAACATAGTAATGCCCAGCTTGTGGAACCATCCTAGCTAGGACAATGTGATGGGGAGTACCTTTAAGTAAGTGTTTTCCAGCACGAACACACCAAAGAGAACCAGAAAAGTATCCCTTTTTGATGTGAGTAACTGTACTTGGATAAAGTTGATGTTGACCACTGGGTGCTAAAACTCGATCTCCTACCTTCAAAGTCTCAATTGGTACAGAACCTTCGCAAGTCTTGACTTCAGTTCCTGGTGGAAGGCACTGATCTGCATCACCAACTACAAAAGCCGAGCGATCGCGCCAGTCCCATTCACTTTTTCTAGTTTCCCCGTTCGTTACCAACAGGCGAATGAGATCGTATTGAGTGCGGTTGGTGTCCTGATATTCATCTACGAGGATATGGCGAAACTTGTTGTGCCAGTAACCCAATACCTGCTCGTTTTGCTGAAACAGTCTGACTGGAACCAGAATCAAATCATCAAAGTCGAGGGCGTTATTTTCTGCTAGCCGACCTTGATAAGAATTGTAAACTTCTGCAATCACCCGTCCACGATAATTTGGTTGCTCTCGCTCGAATTCTTCAGGTGATAAGCTTTGGTTTTTGGCGTTACTAATGGCGTAGCGGACAGAACGTGGTTCAAACTTCTTGTCGTCCAGGTTAAGCTGTTTGGTAACGATTTCTTTGACAAGGCTTTGGGCGTCGGATTCGTCAAAGATAGAAAAATTGCGATTCCACCGACGTCCTTTTTCGTCTTGGTATTTTTCAATATCAAAGCGGAGAATGCGAGAAAATAAACTGTGGAAAGTGCCACACCATAAATCTTTGATGATGGTTCTCCAAACTTTTGACTTCAGCTTTGTCTGGTCGTATTCTGGCAACAAATCAAAACGCTCACCGTATTCTGTCATTGCCAACTGTTCGGTAAAGAGCTTCTGAATACGCTCTTTCATCTCCCGTGCGGCTTTGTTGGTAAAGGTCACCGCCAGAATATTTTCTGGATCAACACGGTGTTGCACAATTAGGTTAGCAATACGATAAGTCAGCGCTCGTGTTTTACCGGAACCCGCACCAGCAACAACTAGTAAGGGACCGCAGGAGTGTTCAACGGCGCGGCGTTGACTGGGGTTGAGGTGACTGAGGAAGTCAATGGTTGTGGTCATGGGTGTGAGGAGTGGGTAGGGCTAATACACAAGCCGCAGAGATCAAATCGGGTTACATAGCTATTGATTAGGCTACACTATCCTACCCAAACTCTGTCAATCAAATTAGGTCTAAGCGAACAGAGACTCCGCTACGACGGCGTATAGCAGCCTGAATTCCTGAATCATGCAGCTAGGATTGCTAAGATTATCGTAATTCTATTTGATTTGTGAGAATCATTTTTTTAACGAACCGCCCTTCGGGTTCACCAGTCGCCTACGGCGGGAAACCCGCCTGCAGCGCTGGTTCACCAAGACGCCGTAGAGACGCGATTTATCGCGTCTGCCAAGAAAAGAAAGATAGAGAGAGAATCTCACGCAGCAGTCAGGTCTGTTATCGGTCTATTCGATCCTGAATCTAAAATTGCAATGACAGTTTTTACTATCGATCTCAATTCTATCATTAAACTAACCGACGAGCAATTTTATCAACTTTGTCGGAAAAACCCTGAAATAAAATTTGAGCGCAACGCTAAGGAAGAATTAATTATTATGTCACCCACGGGAGGAGGAACAGGGAAACGAAATATTGAAATAGGGGCTGATTTTGTTATTTGGAATCGCAGAACAAAGTTAGGAGTTTGCTTTGATTCTTCTACCTGTTTTAAACTTCCTAATGGTGCAGACCGTTCTCCCGATGTTTCTTGGATAAGACAAGAAAGATGGGATGCACTCACACTCGAACAGCAAGAAAAATTCCCCCCTATTGCTCCCGACTTTGTCTTGGAGTTAATGTCTCCTAGTGATACTTTAAAAGAGACACAGGACAAAATGAAAGAATATATAGACAACCAAGTTAAACTCGGCTGGTTAATCGATAGAAAAAATCGTCGAGTCGAAATCTATCGCCCAGGAAAAGATGTAGAAGTGCTAGAATCCCCAACTGAGTTATCAGGAGAAGATGTCTTGCCTGGTTTTATCTTGGATTTGCAAATTGTCT
>CAZZXJ010000569.1:0-4571 GCA_964657905.1 uncultured Stigonema sp. | reverse complement strand
AATCCCCATCTGCGTATTGTTGCTGTGAGTGGACTGGCAACCAGTGAACAAGTAAAGCCCCATAAAGCATCAAAGCTAACAGCCTTTTTGCCTAAGCCCTACACAGCCCAAGAATTATTAAAAACTCTATACACAGTTATTAGTCAATAGTCCTTGGTCATTGGTCATTAGTTAAGTTGCTAGACATAAATAAATTAAAGTTATTAGTTGCGCTTACCCTGAAGACAGCGCAACGACAAGCCTAAAAATATTCTTATCTTAATTAGGACAGGACTTACGCAAAAATTGCCAAAAAGCTTAATTTATCGAACCGCCAAGACGCCAAGAACGCCAATAATTCGTAGATTTTGCGTAAGTCCTATAGGATATAAACTATAGACAAATGACCAATTAAAAATCACCAATGACTATAGACAAATGACTAATTTGATTCTGGTTGTAGACGACGATGATTTGACGCGGATGCAACTGCGGGATCTGCTGGAACAAGCAGGGTATCGGGTAGCAGAAGCAAAAGACGGCGACCAAGCTTTAGTTATGTATACACAGCTACAACCAGATCTCATATTGTTGGATGTTTTCATCCCAGGGATAGATGGAATAACCTGCTGCGCTCAATTTAAAAAACTCCCTGGCAGCGAGAATACACCAGTGCTTTTGATGACTGATCTTTGCGACCAAGCATCCGTGGATCAGGCTTTTGCTGTCGGTGCTTCTGATTACGTTACCAAACCAATTCAATGGCAAGTCCTAGATGAAAGAGTGCGTCGTATCCTAGAAGCCCGACGCCCGAAGGAGGAATTACGACAGGAACCTGAGCAGGCGCAGAGTCGAGAGGCGCAACTCAGGATGGCATTAGAAGCAGCCGGCATGGGCATATGGGATTGGGACATTGTGGCAAATAAAGTGACTTGGTCGGATAACCTAAAAGGGCTATTTGCCTTGAGATGTGGCACTTTTGAAGCTTTCATGAAATGTGTTCATTCCCAAGACCGCGATTTTGTTAGCTGCTCAGTAACGCAAGCTATTAAGGAAGGAGGAGAATTGGACATCGAATATCGTGTTGTTTTGCAAGATGCGAAGATTCGTTGGCTAGCAAGCAAAGGCGTTGTCTTTCGCGACTCCTCTGGGGAAGCGGTACGGTTGTCTGGTATAGATATGGACATTACTAAGCGCAAGCAGGCGGAGGAGGCGCTGGAAGTTCATGCTCACAGACAGACCCTCGTAGCGGAACTCAGCCAAATGGCACTAGCTGGTCTAGACTTGTCCACACTGATGCACGAAAGTGTCAGCCTAATCGCCCAAAGCCTGAAGGTTGAGTATTGTAAAGTCTTGGAACTACTGCCAGATGGTGATAGCCTGCTGCTGCGGGCGGGAGTCGGTTGGGAAGTAGGGCTGGTGGGACGTGCAACCGTCAGTGCTGGCATTGATTCCCAAGCTGGCTACACCTTGCTTTCCCATGAGCCAGTTATTGTCAGTGACCTCCGTACAGAAAAGCGCTTCAGTGGACCAAAGCTCCTGCATGACCATCAAGTAGTCACCGGGATCTCGGTTGTGATTCATGGCAAAGAGCGTCCTTTTGGCGTCTTAGGAGCACACACAATACGATCTCGTACTTTCAACAGAGATGATATTTACTTCTTGCGAGCTATTGCCAATGTGCTAGCTACCGCTATTGAGCGCCAGAGGGTTGAAGATGCCCTTAGAGAAAGTGAAGAGCGTTTTCATATCATTGCCCGTGCTACTAACAATGCGGTTTGGGACTGGAATTTGCTGACAAATCAGGTGTGGTGGAATGACGGTATATACAAACTCTTTGGTTACTCAGTAGAGGAAGTAGGAGGCGACGTTAATTGGTGGTTTGAATATATACACCCAGAGAATCGGCAAAGAATTATTTCTGACATTCACGCTGTAATCAACAGTGGTGAACAATTTTGGTCAAATGAATACAGCTTTCGTCGTAGCGATGGTTCTTATGCTTACATCTTTGAGCGCGGTTATGTCGTTCATGACAATACAGGCAAACCAGTGCGGATGATTGGGGCGATTATGGATATTACTGAGCGCAAGCGCGTACAACAAGAGTTACAACGTCAGAACTTGCGCTCCAAGTTGTTCGCTGATGTTACCCTAAAAATTCGCCAGTCTTTACAAATTGATGAAATTCTGCAAACCAGTGTCACAGAGGTGCAAAAGCTATTACACGCTGACCGTGTATTAATCTTTCGGTTGCATCCAGATGGCTCCGGAACCGTAGTCAAAGAGGCGGTTGTTCCAGGCTTTCCCGTCGTTCTGGGGCACAATGTCCTTGACACTTGCTTCATTCAAGAGTATATCCCAAAATACCTCCAGGGACGAATTAGTGCTATTACTGATATTAAGCAGGCTGATATCAAACCTTGCCATAAAGAGTTCCTACAACAATTTAGTGTTCAAGCTAACCTTGTTGTACCTATTATCCACACAAATCAACTTTGGGGGCTACTGATTGCTCATCAGTGTAACAGCCCACGCCAGTGGACGAGTTGGGAAACTGAACTTCTGCATCAACTAGCGGATCAAATAGGCATTGCCCTTGCTCAAGCCAAAATGCTAGAGCAAGAAACTCGCCAACGGCAAGAACTAGCCCGTTCCAATGAAGATCTGCAACAATTTGCCTTTATTGCCTCCCACGATTTGCAAGAGCCACTACGAAAAATTAAGACATTCGGAGATCGTCTCAAAGCCACCTATGGTGACACATTAAGTGAACAAGCACGGGACTACCTAGACCGGATGCAGAATGGAGTCCGCAGGATGCAGGCTTTGATTGAAGACTTATTGACTCTTTCGCGGGTTACTACCAGAGCACAGCCTTTTATGTCAGTGAATCTCACCCAAGTAACACAAGAGGTCTTGTCTGATTTGGAAGTGTTGATCCAGCAAACCAAAGGAAGTGTGGAGTTAGGCAACCTACCCACCATTAAAGCGGATCCGCTACAAATGCGTCAATTGTTGCAAAACCTCATCGGCAATGCCTTGAAATTCCATCGCCGAGAAGAACCGCCCATGGTCAAAATCTATAGTCAAACTACTAGGGAGGAAGATGGATCTGAACTTTGTCGAATTATTGTAGAAGATAATGGTATTGGATTTGATGAAAAGTATCTTGAGCGCATATTCAACGTTTTCCAACGTCTACATAGTCGCAGCGAGTACGAAGGTACTGGTATCGGCTTAGCTATCTGCCGAAAAATTGTCGAGCGTCATCAGGGGAGCATTACAGCAAGAAGCCAACCAAGGCAAGGGGCAAGTTTTATTGTTACACTGCCGATCAATTCTTTTTGCTAATTTTCTCTTACTTAAAAGGGATTATTATCCTCCCGCATTAGGTTTAAAATTGTACAACTTTAGTTCACTATTTGTGACGATTTAATAATCTATTAATTCTATAAACAGTGCAAAGGAGAAGATGCAGAGTGAAGGGTCGGCAAACAACCATCACAATTTTAATGGCTGATGATGATGAAGACGACTGTATGTTAGCTCGTGAGGCGTTGGCAGAAAGCCGATTGACAAACGAGCTATACATTGTCAAAGATGGTGAGGAGTTGATGGATTATCTCTATCGTCGTGGTCTGTATGTGGAAGAGCGCAACTCGCCACGTCCGGGATTAATCTTACTAGATTTAAATATGCCTAAAAAAGACGGTCGTGAGGCGCTCAAAGAAATTAAAGGAGATCCCCATCTCAGGCAAATTCCTATTGTGGTGCTAACCACCTCAAAAGCTGAAGAAGATATCTATCATACTTACGATTTGGGTGCAAATTCCTTCATCATTAAACCAGCAACGTTCGCAGCTTTAGTAGAGGTGATGAAAAATTTAGGAAAGTACTGGTTTGAAATTGTGGAACTACCACTATTATAAGCCGTGGGAGATGAAAATGAATCATAACATAATTCAAGTTCTTTTAGTTGATGATGATGAAGATGACTATATTTTAACTCGTGATTGGTTTGGTGAATTTCAGGTAGCTTGTTGCGAGTTAACATGGGTGAATAGTTATCAAGATGCAAGTGATGCAATTGCCAATAGTCAACATGATATCTATCTTGTTGATTACCGTTTAGGGGCACGTAACGGACTGGAACTATTACGGGAGGCAATTAAAGAAGGCTGTTCGAGTCCAATTATTTTACTAACGGGTCAGGGAGATCGAGAAATAGACGTTGAAGCCATGAAAGCGGGAGCATCTGATTATTTAGAGAAAAGCCAATTGACTGCACCTTTGCTAGAGCGTTCTATCCGCTATGCTATTGAGCGCAAACGAGCAGAACAAAAAATCCGCGAACAAGCTGCTCTCCTTGATATCGCTACCGATGCAATTTTTGTACACGATTTACAGAATTTAATTTTATTTTGGAATAAAGCTGCTGAGTGTTTATACGGTTGGAAAGCAACTGAGGCGATTGGCAAGAAAATATCAGAACTTTGGCATGAAAAAGATTCATCACAATTACAAGAAGCACTCAAAATTTTAGTGCAAAATGGCTCATGGGAGGGCGAACTGCATCAAAAAACAATATC
>CAZZXJ010000568.1:0-4576 GCA_964657905.1 uncultured Stigonema sp. | reverse complement strand
CATTAGTTATTTGTCATTGGTCATTGGTCATTTGTCAATGTCAGATGTCACAGGCATGGGGCAAAAAAACACACTCACACATCAAATCACCTCTAAACTAGAAGGAAGCGGTTAAAATTCAACCGTTGCCTTTGGCTCATCAATATTACCAATGTGATTAGTCCAAAGTTCAAAGTAACTCTTGACAAATGACTAATGACTAGCAATTTAGAGACTCAACTTTTAGCACTGCAAGAAGAAGGAGAAAAAGCGATCACAACTGCTGATACGCTCTTAATCCTAGAAGAACTGAGAGTAAGCTACCTGGGTAAAAAGGGTAAGCTGGGGGCGTTATTGCGGATTATGGGGCAATTGAGTGGAGAGGAACGACCAAAAATTGGCGCGATCGCCAATACAGTCAAAGAATCCCTACAAAATAGCCTAGACCAGCAACGCACTGCCCTAGAAACTGCTGAAATTCAGGCACAGTTAGAGGCTGAAACTCTGGATGTGACAATGCCGGGAATTTATCGCCCCCAAGGTCGCGTCCATCCCCTGAATGGGATAATTGATCGCGCACTGGATATCTTTGTCGGTATGGGCTACACCGTAGCAAATGGTCCAGAGATGGAAACAGATTACTACAACTTCGAGGCGCTTAATACTCCGCCTGACCACCCAGCCCGAGATATGCAGGATACCTTCTACCTGCCAGACGGAAATCTGTTACGAACTCATACCTCTTCGGTGCAAATTCGTTACATGGAAGCTGAGGAACCGCCAATTCGGATTATTGCTCCAGGGCGGGTCTATCGAAGAGATAACGTAGATGCGACTCATGCAGCGGTTTTCCATCAAATGGAACTTTTAGCGGTTGACGAGGGGCTGACTTTTACTGACCTCAAAGGCACTGTTAAAGTGTTTCTGCAGGCGATGTTTGGAGACGTACCCATTCGCTTTCGCGCCAGTTACTTCCCGTTTACGGAACCCTCTGCTGAAGTTGATTTGCAGTGGCATGGGCGCTGGCTGGAAGTTATGGGCTGCGGTATGGTCGATCCAAATGTGTTGAGAGTGGTGGGTTACGACCCAGAAGTTTATACAGGCTTTGCCGCCGGATTTGGTGTGGAACGCTTTGCCATGGTGCTACACCAACTTGATGATATTCGCCGCGTATATACTAGCGACTTGCGGTTTTTGCGGCAATTCTAAAAATTATGAATGATGAATTATGAATGATGAATTAGCTATTTGTCATTCATAATTTATAATTCATAATTTTCTTTGGCAATTATCACAATGCCCACAACGCCATGCACCTTGTTTGTCAAAACCAAAGGCGCTTAACAAAAACTGCCAACGGCACTGCTTGGTAGTAAGATACTGACTCATCTGCTTGGCAGCAACAAGTTCTCTTGAAGGCTGGTTTCGCACACTCTTGACGATGTTGTAATTGAAAGGGTCAAGCCAGTTTAGTTGACCAGAACTGTGCAGTAGAGAAAGGGCGATCGCACCATCGGGAAATTTTCGCGCTACTGCATCTACTTCCCCCCGTGGTGGCAGTTTTTTCACGAGTTGTTGGGCGCTAAGGTGTAGCGATCGCACCCGTTCTTCAAAAAACCGTCGTCTTTGCCGATCCTCTGGATCTAACCATCCCGTAGGTTCACTCACCAACGTCAAGACATCAGCCGAAGTGCCGTCTCGTCCGGCGCGTCCAATTTCCTGTACATACTCAGATAGTAATAATGGTGTATGAAAGTGCAGCACCCACCGGACATCTGGTTTATTTATCCCCATGCCAAAGGCAGAGGTACAGACGACAAAGGGAACTTTTCCACTCAGCCAGCTAGCTTCTACAGTCCGGCGTTCCTCTGCTCCCAATCCTGCATGATAACTAGCTGTGACAAAACCCACCTCTTGCAACCAGACAGCCAAATTCTCGCTATCTCGCCTAGTACGAACATAAACTAACCCAGTTTGTTTTGGTCTATTTTGAATAAATTTTAATAATTGTTGTTTTCTACCCCGTGGTGTCCAAGCTATACGCACACTCGGATTAAGATTAGAACGGTAGGGATTAATATGGAAAATTTCTGGCTGCTGTAATTGTAAAGCTTCTTTGATGATCGTTTGGGCTGTAGGGTCAGCGGTAGCAGTAAAAGCCGCTAGCACTATCTTTGTTCCCGGTGGTTTTGACTTGAGCAACGCAGGTCGCACTGCCCCCAATCTTCGATAAGCTGGTCTAAATGTGTCTCCCCATTGCACTAGACAATGCGCTTCATCTAAAATCAAGCCGTTAATCGCGAGTTGCGGCTGACATAATCTTTCCCATACTGGTGCACTCAGTAAAGTTTCTGGCGACAAGTACAGTAATCTCAGTTGCTGTTGTTCCAAAGCTTGCAGGGTTTGTCTCCGCGCCAAGGAGGGCAATTCACTATGCAAAAGAGCAGCGTTTAAGTTACGAGTACGTAGTTCCTGTACTTGGTTTTCCATCAACGCTACCAAGGGCGAAACTACTAACGTTAATCCAGTTTGTAGTAGTGCCGGAAGTTGAAAGCAAATCGACTTTCCGCCACCTGTGGGCATAATAATTAGCGTGTCTTTTTTTGCCAATAAACTTTGGATGATTTCTCCTTGTGGCGGACGAAAATCTTCATATCCCCAGATTTTTTGAAAGGCAGTGCGCACTTCGTTCCAAGATGTTGTTACCTGATTATTCATAAGCAGTAATAGATATTTGTGTTTCTAAATATCTCTTCTGCTCTCGCTTTATTTGTTCAGGAATCTTGTTAATATTTCAGTGTTTTCCACTAGACTTGTTTTTTCTTTTATTTACGTTTTCGGCGTATTGACGGTTTGTTTATCATAAAACATGAGCTATAGCAATCCTATCTGAGTTGTGAAAAACACTTTTTTAAATGAACCGCCAAGGCGCCAAGAACGCCAAGTAAAGAAAGAGAGTATTTCAGCTATAGATGATTTTGTAGGGTGGGCATTGCCCACCGAACTCGCGAATTTCACTTTGCTAGAATCATCACAGACTATGGAACTACTGCCTAGCAGTTATGCTACGATTGTTCGCTGGTTTCAAGATTCTGTTTCATTGCAATACCCACGCCATAGGCAGCTTGGTCTGTACTTTGTAGAAGCTCATGTGCAACGTTGTGTTGATCTATCTGACTGCGATTCTGACTGAGTTTGTATTTCCCTTCTAATCGCGTGACCACCATCTCGAAACCAATAATCCCGTTCATCATTCCCTCACGAAAACCGAACGATAAGCTGTGCCACTGCGATTTGTAATCAGGACCATACCTATCAATCATCTCGTCGATCATCTTGTCCATGAGTTCTCGCGAGTCACCCTGAGTAATGATTTGGGGAATACCATACGCATGAACAGCAATATAGTTCCACGTTGGCACACTCTCATGTTTTTCATATAGAGACGGCGAGATATAAGCGTGTGGACCTGTGAAAATGGCAAGCGACTCACTTGTTCTAAAGGCTTTCCATTGCGGGTTTGGCTTGGCAAGGTGACCTGTCAGTTTGACAATCTCGTCTTGCAGCGTGACGACAAGCGGAATATGGGACGCTGAAAGTACGCCTTCCAGAGTCGAGACTAGTGTGGCAAAACTGTTAGCACGCATGAAGGCGACTAGCTTTTCAACGTCATCTTCCCGATAAACATTTGGGATGTACATGATGTTTCCTACAAATGTAGTACTGATTGCAAAATTGCTGTAATTACATTAAATCCAAGTGCATTGCATTGCTGTTGGAAAAACCAAGACGAGCGTAGATTGGTTTGCCTGATGGAGAAGCATTAAGAACAACTCGTGTACAACCGATCACTTGCAAATAGGCGATCGCCCTGCCAGTTAGTTGCTTGGCAATTCCTTGTCTACGGTATGAAGGCTCAACATAAACGCCCCAGATATATCCAAATTTTCGGTACTGCGCTTTGAGAACACTGGGGTAAAGACCAGCAAAAAGTTGACAACTTCCAGAGCCAACAACTACGCCATCAACTTCTGCAACAAACGCTTTGTAAAACAAATCACGGCGAGCCTGTTCGATAAACTGGAGGGTAATATTAAGCCAGTCAGATTCGATAGCGTCATCAGGAACTTCATTATCTCGCCACATCTGGTAAAAATGCTTTGCAATGAGTGAGTCTTCCTATGGAGTTGCTTCTCTGAGAGTAATATGTTCTTGCATTAGCATCTTTAGGATCGCTCAATTCAAATACTGTCCAAGTGGTCTTCTACAAGAGCCACTTTTAGGATTTAATATCAGTCTACATTATTATTTAATCGATATTTTATTTTTTGGATGTAAGGTGTAGGCTATGGATTTCGCTATTACGTTAAACAGCAATTCCCCTCTACCACTCCATCAACAGATCTACGACGAACTGCGTCAAGCTATCCTTAAGGGACGCTTATCCCCTGGAGGACGCTAGAACTTACGCATTGACAGAAATAGTAAAGGTCTGCGTTCGGATTTTGACCGCAATTCGTAGACCATAGGATCGTAGGGGCGCGGTTTCCGCTTCTGGTCAATGTTGTCAATTCTTTTTGAGAGCGATGCCCCAAAT
>CAZZXJ010000567.1:0-4602 GCA_964657905.1 uncultured Stigonema sp. | reverse complement strand
TCGGAGATGTCTATTACTATTGCTTGAAATTTTGTA
Source organism: uncultured Stigonema sp. (assembly GCA_964657905.1). Taxonomy (GTDB): domain Bacteria; phylum Cyanobacteriota; class Cyanobacteriia; order Cyanobacteriales; family Nostocaceae; genus Stigonema. Next base: position 4,566 of record CAZZXJ010000567.1, on the reverse strand, counting down.
GAGACGTTGTATGCAACGTCTCTACATTTCAGTTTGTTTCCTGAATTTGCAAGCGGACAGTGCGTTCAGTTGCACCACCAAGTTGAACTTCCATCACTTCACCGCCAAAAGGTTCCAAGCACTCAAGAAGCGATCGCAGCTTCGGCGTACTCGCACCTGTATCCACATACAACCGATCTGATAAATTGCTAATACGCTTCCAAGTCATGTACAACTTAGCGATTGTTTGTTCGATCTGGGATGCTTGATTTACCAAGTCGGCAGCTATGTTTAAACAGCCGACTCTTTGAGCTTCTACTAAGGCTGTTTCGATGTCAATCTCTTGGGCGTTAAGTGCTTGGACAGCGGCAGCCGCTTTGAGATATTTTGCCAGGTTACGTGCCTCTGTGGTTACCAGTTTCAGGGTATCCACATCAGGATTTGCGGCAATTTCCTTTTGGATAGCGGTCTGATGAGACTCTGGTAGTTTCTCCATTTCCCGCACCAATGGGGCGAGGTAACGGGGAGGAAGGGAATTGTCTGCTGCTTTTTCTCTAACCTGTTCGGGTAGCAAATCAGAGGACATGGCTGTCCATTCGTCGTTGATTTGACGAACTTCCCGACGTGTGATGCGATCGCCTTTTTGTGCTGCTTCACTTACCATCTGTTGAACTTCAGGCGCTGCTTTGGCAGTTTCCACAAATGCCCGTTTGCTAAAGTTATTAATAGCTCCTGGGTCTAGTTTTCCCTCTTCTAACAGGGTATCAGCACTGTTAGCCAGTTGAATCCAGGCATAAGCCTGACTTTTGCTGATTTCCCGTTCTTTCAACCAGTTGAGAAAGCCTGCACCCCGTCCGTCACCGCCCTTTTTCTCTCTGTCACGGATAGCGCGTAAAATCCGCCCTCGCCAGATTTCAGTTTGCAAATCAAAGCGATCGCACACTTGCCAAGCTATATCCAACTGCTGTTGAAATTCCGGTTCGGTAATTTCTTCATCTTCTGGATCTGGAAGTTGGAACGTCAAATCGGCTGGCTGTTGTAAGGCAGCAGCCAGGTCATCCATAGTTTCGTTATATTGCACCATTAGTAGCGTGCTAGTGTATGCGATCGGCTTATTATTGCATAATCTGCGCTCGTCAAGCGTGTCCTACAATTCTTTGGCGGAGGATACGACCAGTGTCGATCAGCTTGGACAAATATGTACTTAGAAAAGACCAAACTACATTTTGAAGTACTGCACACCAGTTCTTCGCCAAGATGGTTATGATTATGCTCAAACTTGTTGAAAAAGTCAAAGATGTCTAAAGGTGCCCAATGTTTAACGAACAGTTTCAAGCCCCCAAACATCAACAAATTATTAAAGAAATCGAAAATCTTCCCAGTGAAGCTTTACCCGAACTTGCCAATTTTCTTGAATATCTACACTACAAAAATGCCCGCACTACCTCCTCATTGGAAACGAAGGTAGAAGCTAATTCTGGCTCCCCATTTCTACTTTCCATTGCTGGTTTGGGGGCTTGTGTGGAAGATGACCTCTCCGAAAGGGACGAACAGATTTTAGCGGACGAGATCGACCCAGTTCGCGGATGGAATTCCAAACCAGGAAATTAAGCATGACCGTCCTGCTAGATACAAGCTTCCTGTTTGCTTTAACCAACCGCAAAGACCGCAACTACACCCGTGTTCTCAATATTGCTCAAACTATTAACGAAACTCTTGTTCTTCCGACGGTGGTAGGCTGTCAAACTCGTTTTGCGATGAGTCGGTTGTCGAGTACTTGAATAGCATGGTATTGTAACAGTTTAGCCACCATTATCAGCTGACTTCATCGCTTGCATGAGAGCTTCACCAGCACCAAAACTATTGTAGGGAGTTGGCAAGTCATAGGTTTTGAATGGCTCTAAAGGTGAAATATCCTCATAGGTGTCTAGTAGTCTGTCAATAACTAATTGACGGATAGAGACGCTTCAATTTAATCCGAGCATCAACGGTTGTAAATTGCCAATCGACTTTACATGAGAGTTCATTTCTGCGTTTTTCCCAGGCAGCGATTTCCTGTTTTAAAACCTCTTTGCGAGCAATACGCCGATCAAGGCATTGTCGGTTTAAAACGCTCAACTCAAATGAGCGCCATATTCAACCAACTTCCATGCTTTGGCGGATAATGAAACTCGATTTTATCGAGAATTCGTCTAGCTTCGGCTGGTGGAAATGCCTTGTAAAGAGAGGCTCTCATGTGAGTGTTCAGGTTATCCTGAGCGAGTTGAATTTTTTTAGCTTGGGGATAGCATTCATCAACCAGATATTTGATCTGTTGAGCGTAGTCAATTTGGGTACGTTGGTTGGTAACTTCTACGTGCCTCCACCCAACTAAAGGTTCAAACATCATAAATAGATTACAAACCCCCTCTCGTTGGTATTCGCGCGTCATAGCGTTCAGGCTGTCCTGGTTCTGCTGGTAAAGGTTTCCTGACTTCGGAAACTAATTGCTTTGAGCTTTCATCAAAGCAAACTAAGGGATAATCAGGATAATCAGGACGAGTATAAAGTTGCAAAATGTCTTCCATTTGGCAAACAAACTCAGCAGTCTTCTTCCGGGGGAATTACCCAAGATTCGTTCAACCAAGGCTTAAGCTCGTTTTTTTTAGAACTTGTCGCACACTTTCATAAGAAATACTCTCTAGATATCCCAACACCACCATCTGATCTGCCAGCAACCGTAATGTCCAACGGCTATATCCCTCTGGTGTGCTGCTGCAAGCAATCGATACCAAGTGAGCTTCGGCTTCTCCATCTAGCTTTCGCAACTTCAATGAATGTCGGTGACGTGGTGTCAGGGCAAAGTCTCTCGCTTTCTTCCACAAATCTCTGCCGCACACGCTCGATGGTTCTGGTGCTGATATTGAAAGCTTCGCTAATAGCTTGATCTTTCCATCCCCCATCCAGATGATTTACATCTGCTTTAAGTAGGATATAAGCGTGATTGATTTTGGCTGCGGCGGCTTTACCATTTTTGGTTAATTGTTCTAGACTTTGACGTTCGTCAGAAGTCAGGGAGACAATGTATCGTTTTGCAGGCATAGCTTATAGAATACTGACAGATATATTTCCCATTATCCGTCAAAATGTGTTTGACAGACTACTAGAGTCTATCAAGAAGCAAAGCTTGAGGGCAAATTAGAGGGCAAACTTGAGGGTAAATTAGAAGCTGTTCCCTTTATGTTGAGTTTAGGTGGAACAGTAGAACAAATAGCCGAGGCGTTAGAGTTAGATGCCAATTTAGTGATGCTGGTAGCCGAAAGCACTAAAACCAGTTAGGAAAAAAGCGAAGAGTCGTTCTTCAGTAGTTATCGATCCAGCTGCGCTGTTTGATTCAAGCTATAAACCGCCCAGAAATAAATTTCCGGGGTATTAAGCTGCCGACTATTTCATTCTACCAGCTTCTATGTGGTGTAAGCGGTTGGGGTCTGAATAGGTGATGAATGAGAGTACAAGCCGATCTTATAAGCAAATTTTAAGTTATAAATCGCTAGAATGACTTCAGCAAGGTTACTGAGCGATCCCTCACAATCAAAATAAAACCATGAACCAGGTAGACTACCTCCGGGTTAGCTTAATAGATCGCTGCAATTTCCGCTGTCAATATTGTATGCCAGAGGGGGTAGAACTAGATTATATCCTCAAGCAACAGTTGTTGACTGACGAGGAACTGCTGACCCTGATTGAATTCGTATTTATCCCGGTAGGCTTTACCCGGTTTCGTTTGACTGGGGGGGAACCTCTACTACGTCCTCGTGTGGTGCAGTTGGTAGGGGCGATCGCTTCCCTCCCTCAAACTCAAGACCTTTCAATGACGACCAACGGGTTTTTATTGGCTCCCATAGCACAAAGCCTCTACAATGCTGGTTTGCGGCGAATTAATATTAGCTTGGACTCTCTCGATCCAGACACCTTTGACCAAATTATTGGTAATGGCGGTCGTGGGCGCTGGGAACAAGTTTGGGAGGGCATTCAAGCTGCCTATCATGTGGGATTTGACCCCCTCAAACTGAATGTAGTAGTAATTCCCGGCGTCAACGATCGCGAAATTAACGACCTAGCCGCCCTGACTATTGACAAGCAGTGGCACGTCCGGTTTATTGAGTTTATGCCGATTGGTAATGCTGATTTGTTTGGCGATCGCGGTTGGATACCTTCCGAAGAGATCCGGCAACATATCCGTGATCGTTGGGGATTGACAGAATCTCAAGTTCGTGGTAACGGACCTGCTGATGTGTTTCAAATTCCAGGAGCGAAGGGAACATTGGGATTTATCAGTCAGATGTCAGAGTGTTTTTGCGATCGCTGTAACCGGATGCGCCTTTCCGCCGATGGCTGGTTACGTCCCTGTTTATTGAATGAAAATGGTCAAATAGACTTAAAAACTGCTTTGCGCCATGGTGTCAGTACTACCCAGTTGCGGGAACAGGTGAGACACTTACTGACCATTAAGCCAGAAATTAACTTTAAGCAGCGCGATACAGGTAGTACCCAAGGTATCTACACTCGTACTATGTCGCAGATTGGCGGCTAAAGAATTATGAATTA
>CAZZXJ010000566.1:0-4614 GCA_964657905.1 uncultured Stigonema sp. | reverse complement strand
AGGAGCCAGCGTTGCTCTTAGCAGTTCTGAGGAGGGTTTCCCCGAAGTTCGCAAAGGAGGAAACCCTCCTTGCGACTTCTCTTCTCCGAAAGAAACTGCGGTAGGGTTTCCCTCCGGAGGCGACTGGCGTTCAGGAGTTATTTACCCCTGCTCCCCCCCACTCTGCAATGGCTCCGGGCTTCTGGCTCCTGACTCCTTAGATATTAGACTAGCCCCAGTGTAAAGACTAATTTAGGATATAATGTATAATTTAATACGATAAAAATATTACTCAGAGTTAGGAATGTTTTCAATTTATATACTGACTTATAACGAAGAAATAGATATTGCCGCTTGTATTGAATCGGCAACTCTATGCGATGACATTATTGTTGTAGACTCATATAGTAGCGATCGCACTGTAGAAATTGCCCGTCACTATCCTATCCGCGTCGTCCAAAACCCCTTTGAAAGCCACGGTCGTCAGCGTACTTGGATGCTAGAATCTATACCTCCTAAGCACGAATGGGTCTACATTCTCGAAGCCGACGAGCGCATGACACCAGAACTATTTGCAGAATGCGAAAAGGCTATAGAGAATCCAGACTACATCGGCTACTACGTTGCTGAACGTGTCATTTTCATGAATAGTTGGATCCGCCGTAGTACTCAGTATCCCCGTTATCAATTGCGCCTTTTCCGCCACGGCAAAGTCTGGTTTACAGACTACGGTCATACAGAACGAGAAGTTTGCGACGGCGCAACAAGCTTTTTAAAGGAAAGCTACCCTCATTACACTTCTAGCAAGGGCTTAAGCCGATGGATAGAAAAGCACAACCGTTACTCTACAGATGAAGCCAAAGAAACTCTTGATCAATTAGAAACCGGAAACATTAGCTGGCGCGATTTATTCATTGGTAAGTCGGAAGTGGAACGACGTCGCGCTTTGAAAGATTTGTCTTTGCGCTTACCTGCAAGACCGCTGCTACGCTTTTTGTATATGTATTTTCTTTTAGGTGGTTGCCTAGACGGCAGTGCTGGGTTGGCTTGGTGTACATTACAGGCATTCTACGAATACCTGATTTTGCTTAAAGTTTGGGAAATGAAGCATCTGCCCAAGCATACCTTAAACACAAAAACACCTTTGAGCGAAGCCACAAGCGCTAAGCTATAATATAAAAATTAATATAACTTAATATTTTTAGTAGTGTGGGCACTGTTCACCTTGAGAGGCAATGGGTGGGCAATGCCCATCTTACTAGTACTGCAAGAATTATTCAGCAGCTTTTTGTCAAGCACGTTAGTATTATTAATACTGTAAAAAACTAGCAACAATCATTTGCAAATATTAAAAATAACTAAATCGACGCTCTAATTGCTTACGGCGTCTTGAATGTCGAGATACCAATAACAGAAGTTCCAATAGCCGAAAAAAGGAGAACCGGGTCTTGGTAATCAATCGCTGGAAACAGGACTTAAAAAATGACCTGATTGCTGGTTTGTTGGTATTAATTCCCCTAGCAACCACTATTTGGCTAACGATTACCATAGCCACTTGGGTGATCAACTTTCTCACCCAAATTCCCAAACAATTAAATCCCTTTGATGGGATGCACCCCATACTAGTAAATCTACTGAATCTGTTAGTGGGATTGATTGTACCACTGCTGAGTATACTCTTGATAGGCTTGATGGCTCGCAATATTGTTGGGCGGTGGTTGCTGGATTTGGGTGAGCGCGTTCTACAGGCGATTCCCTTAGCTGGACAAGTGTACAAAACCCTCAAGCAACTTTTGGAAACTCTTTTAAAAGATACCAATGGCAAATTTCGCCGTGTCATTTTAGTAGAGTATCCCCGACAGGGAATATGGGCGATCGGCTTCGTCACTGGTATCATCAGCAACGATATCCAATCTCCTATGTCTCGCCCTATGCTGAGCGTTTTCATTCCCACCACCCCAAATCCAACCACTGGATGGTATGCAGTAGTTCCTGAGGACGAGGTGGTGAATCTGTCACTGTCCATAGAAGATGCCTTTAAAATAGTAGTCTCTGGTGGAATTGTCACCCCTAAAACATCGCTACCGACCTTAGTTATTCCCGAACCAAAACTTCAAAACAGTAGTAACCAGTTGTAGGGGCACGGCACTGGTGTGCCCCTATAACTGGTTACTACTACTTTTTGACAACCAACAACAACTGTAGGGGCGAACCGCGGTTCGCCTAACAACTAAACAACTAACACATATTTTATGCAAGAGCGAAAACCCCGTCAAATAGCACGTGAATTGGCACTTTTAAGCCTTAGCCAATTACCAGTAAACCCCAAGAAATTGGATCAATTGCCGCCCGGTCAACTAGTACCCAAGTTGCTGCTAGCAGCAGTACGCACCCTGAGAGCGGAAGTGCAAGACACTTTGGACAATGCAGCAGCAGAACTGCAACGCAGCAACGATCGCCTTTTAACTAGCCAAACTCGCGCTAGCGACCTCGATACTGCTAGAACTATGGTCAAAGAAGCGATCACATATACCCAAACGGCAATTAACCAGTTAGCTGCATCAGTTGAGTTTCCTGAACTGATTCAGCTAGCTAATCAAGACAAACAAGTCCAGGAGTACGCTAAAGACATTATTATCACGGTCAGTGAAAACCGAAATATTATAGATAATCTGATTGGTGCTGCCCTAGTAGATTGGCAAGTCGCTCGCCTTGCCCAAATCGACCGAGATATACTGCGAATTGCTGTGGGAGAAATGGAGTTTCTCCAACTGGGAGCAAGCGTTGCCATCAACGAAGCTGTAGAACTAGCGAAACGCTACAGTGAAGAAGACAGTCATCGGTTTATTAATGGTGTTTTGCGCCGAGTGACAGAACAGAAAAAGACAGCATAGCAACTCCAACTCAGTACGAAGCGTAGTCTTGAGTGCTAAGTTGTGAGTTGTAGGATTTAAATTAAACTCCTAACTCACAACTCACATTAGCTGCAATGGTTTTTAATTGGTTTCGTCGTCAACATAACGATTCCTCAGATACACCCTCTCAACAGCAACAGGAAGAAACTCCTCCAGCAAAAGAATCCCCACCTGAACCAGCCGCCACGTCAAAACCAACAGCAGACACAACACAAGACGTGGCGTCGGCAGACCTATTGGCATTTGCTAAAGCTGCATACAAAAATATTCAGCAAAAGCAACAATCTGAGCCAGCAGAACCGAATGCTAGTGAGACAATAGCCCAGACACCGTCCGCAGAAACGCCAAAACCTTTAAAAGAAGCAACTGTAATTGCTGAAACATCTACCGATGAACCAGCTCCCATAGATGAAGAAAGCACAGCAGACGCAGTGGTAGCAATTGCCGATGGATCAGATGTCGAAAGTGCTAGCACGGTGAGTAAGGTACAACCAAAACCTAATGAGGAGATACCGCCAACACCAGCACCTTTATCCTTCTTAGAACGAGCCGCAGCGGAACGGCAAGCCAGACAGGAACGACTGGTAGCAAGCGCAATTGAAGTACCAGAACCGGATGTAGTACAGCCTGTATCTACAGCAACTACCGCTCCCCCAGAAGTCGCAGGGGAAATTCCCGGACTGGCTTTTGATGAAGGGTTTTTGTGGTCAACAGAAATCTTGGCGGCACAAGGTAGGCGTCCGGAAGACGTTTCTGTAGAAGAAATTACCTGGCTGAAAAAGCTACGCCAAGGCTTAGATAAAACCCGTCGCAATATTGTTAATCAACTGAAGGCGATTGTCGGTCAAGGACCACTGAACCAAGCAGCAGTGGGGGAAATTGAGGCATTACTCCTGCAAGCTGATGTCGGTGTAGATGCCACAGACCATATTATTAACACCCTACAGCAAAAGCTTCGAGAACGAGTCCTACCACCAGAAGAGGCGATCGCCTTCCTCAAACAAATCCTGCAAGATATGCTGGATGCGCCTGTGCAAAAATCCCAGAAACCGATTTTTGCGCCAGAAAAAGAAACCCTCAACATTTGGTTAATAACTGGGGTAAATGGTGCCGGTAAAACCACTACTATCGGCAAAATCGCTCATTTAGCACAAAAATCCGGCTACAAATGCTTGATTGGAGCAGCAGACACCTTCCGCGCTGCTGCTGTGGAACAGGTGAAAATTTGGGGCAACAGAAGCGGTGTAGAAGTCATTGCCAATCCGGGAAAGAATACAGACCCAGCAGCAGTTGTGTTTGATGCGATCACTGCGGCATTGGCGCGGGAAACAGAATTACTTCTGGTAGATACTGCCGGACGACTGCAAAACAAGAAAAACTTGATGGATGAACTCAGTAAAATCCGTCGCATTATCGACAAAAAAGCTCCTAATGCAAAAGTAGAATCACTATTAGTTCTGGATTCCACTTTAGGTCAGAATGGTTTGAAACAAGCCGAAGTCTTTTCTCAAGCTGCCCAACTCAGTGGCGTAGTCTTAACTAAGTTAGATGGCACCGCGAAAGGTGGCATTGCCCTGGCTGTTGTCCAACAACTGGGTCTACCCATTCGCTTTATTGGTGCTGGTGAAGGAATAGAAGACCTACGTCCTTTTTCTAGTTATGAGTTTGTCGAAGCGCTGTTGAGTAGCTAGTACCGCTTGGCGGAATTAAAAATTAAAAA
>CAZZXJ010000565.1:0-4637 GCA_964657905.1 uncultured Stigonema sp. | reverse complement strand
CACCCCACACCCCACACCCCGCCCCAACGGGGCTTGGTCACCTACGCACCGCAACACTCCTACCAGTATTGGTAGAAATCAAAACTGATAATATTTTTCAAGCGACTGTGTTATGGGTCATAAATTAAAACAAGCCATGAAACCGCTTTTTAAGTCTCTGTTCATCCTGTGCCTTGTGTTCACATTGGCACTAGGTCACGCCGACGGAGCGCTAGCTGCCCGCAGTGGAGGTCGGATCGGTGGTGGTTCCTTCAGAATGCCTTCAAGCCGCACCTACAATCCTCCTCGCACCTATGCTCCGGGCGGAGGCGGAGGATACTATCCTGCTCCTTATGGTGGTGGTTTTGGCTTTCCTTTCCTGATTCCCTTTTGGGGTATTGGCGGAGGGTTTAGTGGTTTGTTTGGCATCCTGATTTTTATAGCGATCGCTAACTTCATTCTCCAAGCATTCCGTCGCACCACGAGCGGTGAAGGCGATGAAGTGGACTACAGCAGTAACTCACCTGTTGCTGTCACTCGTTTGCAAGTGGGAATGTTAGCCAGCGCTCGTGGTTTACAACCCGAACTCAACCACATTGCCGAAACTGCTGATACTAACTCACCAGAGGGTAGAGCAGAAATTTTACAAGAAGCAAGCCTTGCTTTACTACGCCATCCAGAGTACTGGGTATATGCAGGTGGTGGTACGCACCAAGCGCGTCTGACTTCAGCTGAAGCAGAATTTAACCGTCTAGCCCTAGCAGAACGCAGTAAATTCACTGCTGAAACTCTTTCTAATGTCAATAACCAGCTAAAAGCTGCTACTCCTAAAGATGCTTTACCTGCTGGTGATCAACTCGACAATCCAACCCGTTTGATCAGCGAAGGACCTGGGGAATACATCATTGTGACTTTGCTGGCGGCGACCCTAGGCAAGTTCCAAATACCAGCAATTAACAGCGCTGATGACTTGCGTCAAGCTTTACGTCAAATTGGCAGCATCCCCAGTGATAAATTGCTTGCTATTGAAGTGCTGTGGACACCACAAGCTGAAGGTGATACCCTCACCACTAATGATTTGCTAGCAGAATATGCAGATCTGAAATTGGTTTAAACTGCAAATAAATCGCCCACATGCTAGAAGCCTGCCTGCGCAGGCTTATTTTATAACAATCTTACCGATTGTTTGGAATCTTGCTACTGGAGTAGCACTATTTCTTGTGGGATAAGCTCTCTAGCCCATCCTATCAACTGCACAATATTGGATAATTTATTTGTTGGAGTTCCCTAAATGCACGTTCCTAAGTCTGATTTGCTTCGACATCCCGCTTGATTTCGCTGACGATCGCAGGTGAGTGCCAGCGTTGCCACAGAAACCAACCACTGCCAAGTATAATTAGCACTAAGAACAGATAAGGTAACACATTAATCGGAGCAGGCGGCACCGGATACACACTACCCACGACCGGAATCAGCAAGAACAACACAGCCAGCACAGCCAGCACAACATTTATCGTTCGCAGCCTTTGCTGTTTATGGAGGTAGACGGGGGCAGCTACTGAAACCAGGATGTACGCCAACAGAAAGCCATAGGTGCAAAAAGTGCCGGTGTATTCAAAAATTTTCATTACCTTGATCCCTAGTAGGCTGAGGAGGGTTGGCACTAGGAATGTCAGCACCGCGCTTAAAGTTATGGCAACGTGAGGGGTCTGATTGCGTCGATGCACACGACCTAACGCTCGCGGCAGTAGCTTATGACGGCTCATAGAGAGGAGAATTCTCGCTCCTGCGGTGATAGAGCCGAGAGTGCAGGCAAACATGGTAATTGCGGCACCCAGCGAGATCGGCAGCCCAAAGAAGCTAACACCAGCAGAGTCAGCTAGGACATTGAGTGGCGCGTCGCTTTTATCAAGGGGAACTTTACTACCCTCAAAGCCTAGTACTTCCACGTAGGAGATGAAGATAAAGAACAACCCAACCCCCACCGTGCTCATCAATACCGCCCGTGGAATAAACTTAAGAGGCTTTTTAGCCTCCTCTCCTAGCGTGGTAGCACTCTCAAAGCCTACGAAGCTGAATACTCCCAGTACCAAGCCAAGCTGTAGATTCGGTAGTGAAACCGAATGCAATGACAGTTGTGCCATGTCTGGGGCAAAGCCGTGTTTCCAGAGTACAATCAACAATAGGATGAGAATTAATGTGACTGAGATGACTTGAACGCCCAGCATGAGAGTGGTGGACAGTTCGATCCCCTTGTAAGCTAGAAACCAAGCTAAGCCAGCGCCAATGGCAAAGAGGAACAAGGGGTACACTTGGAAACCCAGTGGTTGCAACAAGACGTTGACATAGCTAACAAAGCCAGATAGAACAGCCATGCCAGAAACGGTGTAACCAATGCTGAGAGACCAACCGCAGAGGACACCAACTGTTGGACCTAGCCCTCGAGCAACATAGGTGTACATAGAGCCGGATGAAGCCTTTCGGCGAGCAAACTGGTTAATATTGAGACTGACAAAGACTAGCCCGATTGTCGCGATCGCAAATGCCAACCAGGTCCCCTTGCCTGAGTGAGCAAACATTGGGGGTAGATTCAATATTGGGGTTGTCGCGGGAGCAATATTGGCGATCGCCAGCGACATGATCGCGCCGAAGCCGAGACATTGAGATTTTAGACCGGTTTCACCGCCTTGACGGTGGGAAGAAGTGTCAACCAAAGTTGAATTCCCTCAATACTAATGTGTTTCAAAAAATTGACCAAGTAGCTACAATCCGAAAGCCGCATATCCTAAGTCCACCGTCTGATTCGTTCCAGCTACGACTCGCGCTTCGGCAAAGCACTGAATTGAAACTCCAAGAACCACCGCGAAGCACTCGGCGATTATTATCTCCGCCAAGTTCCCAAACCGTTCCGTTTCTTGGTGCACCATCATAATTTTTGTGCCAAGGATCAGCACACCATTCCCAGACTAGCCCGTGCATATCGTACAATCCAAAGGCGTTGGCGATCTGAAAACTGCCTACAGGTGTCGTTTCTTTGCGAAATTTGCTTTTTGGTTCAAAAGCGTGAATATCGCTACCGCTACAGTTTGCTATTTCAGTAGTAATTGTTTCGCCAAAATGGAATGGTGTCGTGGTTCCGGCGCGACAAGCATATTCCCATTCCGCTTCGCTGGGTAAACGATAGGTTCTTCCAGTTTTTTCCGACAGCCTTGCACAAAATTCCACAGCTTCGTGCCACGATATATTTTCAACTGGTCGATTTATGCCTTTGAATTTGGATGGATTAGGATTCAATGATTGTTTAACTTTGGGTAAAGCTGCTACACATCTCCACTGTGTTTGAGTTATGGGAAATTTACCCATAAAAAAAGGTTTGACGGTGACTTTGTGTTGTGGACGTTCATCAGCATCCCCTTCATCTTCTGATGAACCCATGATAAAATGACCACCTGGAATTGCTACCATTTCCAGACTGACTACGTTACCCAAATCTTCTGCATAAAACTTTGCAGTCTGAAGTTCACGGTTAATTTCTCTACCTCCCGCATCTACTGTCACCACGTCAAATTCAAAGGAGTGTAAGGCGGGAAATGCTGATGTTATCTTTTGTGGTTGAGTTGGTGATTCATCTTGAGAATCCAAAACTGGTTGTGCAACTGCAAATTTTTGAGAACTTAAGTCGAGGAGAACTTCTAGTGCTGTTTGATACCTTTCCTTCGGCAAATGTTTCAGCAACTTATCCAAAATTTGTCCCAACTCGTCGCTAATAGTAACACCTTTTTCCAGTAAATACTCTCGCCATAACCATTGACCGTTCATTGGATCATAAAGATAGTCATGAATCTGTCCATAAGGATCTCGTGTGGGCAAACATTGCGTTAAAAGACGCACACAAGTTACACCTAAAGAGTATAAATCACTGGCTTGATAGGCAAATCCAGCCATTTGCTCAGTAGGCGCATAACCAATTGTATAAATGACTGTAGCTTGTCTTGCTATACTGGTTTGTGTTACCTGCTTAGCACCGCCAAAGTCAATCAAGACAAGTTTGTTATCTCTTTGACGGCGAATGATATTTTCTGGTTTAATATCGCGATGGATAACGTTATGGGAGTGAACGAATTCGAGAACAGGCAATAAATCAGCCAAAAGTTCCCAAATTTGTTGTTCACTAAAAGCTTGTTGTTGAAGTTCTCTTAACAGAGTTTGCCCTTGAATAAATTCTTGCACCAGGTTCAAGCATGAACCTTGTTCAAAGTAAGCAAGTAATCTGGGAATTTGCTGATGATTCTCTCCGAGTTCATACAAACGAAAAGCCTCTTCTTTAAACAATTTGGCGGCTTTAGTACGTTCGGAAGTTCCCTGAACTTGCGGAAAAAATTGTTTGATGACGCAAGGAGCATTTAGTCTATCTGCGTCTTCTGCTTCATATGTTCTGCTAAACCCGCCTTCGCCTAATAATCTTAATACGCGAAAACGGTTTCTCAAAAGGTTGCCAAAGTTGCTTTGTCCGCAACTAATGCAAAATCTATTGCCGTCAGAGTTGAAGGGATTTGAGCAATTGGGATTTTGGCATATTTGCATAATGAGCCGTATATCGCATCTTGTCCAAAGTTGACTCCATTCAAAAAAAGTTGTTGGTTGTTGGTTGTTAGTTG
>CAZZXJ010000564.1:0-4649 GCA_964657905.1 uncultured Stigonema sp. | reverse complement strand
ATAGTAACAATTAACAATTAGCAATTAGCACTCCCCCAAACTTGACGCTGCCGGTGGCAAATTCTTAACATGAGACGCTTCTTCAAACACCCCTAGGTCGAACCAAAAAGTAGTACCAACGCCAACTTCACTCACCAGATGCATCTTACTGTGATGCTTTTCCATAATATTTCTGACAATTGATAGCCCCAAACCAGTGCCTTCTAGAGTGTGAACTCGGTTTTCTACCCGGAAGAAGCGGTCAAAAATTGCTTCTTGGTCTTCTGGGGCGATGCCAATTCCAGTATCGGAGACTTCCACCCGCACTTGATGTGCGCGATCGCCTTCTTTAAGCTTTGGTTTTAGTTGGTAGGTACGGAGTGTCACTTTTCCACCCACCATGGTGAACTTGAGGGCATTACCAACCAGATTCGCCAATACTTGCACCAATAAATCATAATTACCCACTACGAGCGGTAAGTTAGAAGCAACTTCCTGAATAAGTTCAATGCCTTTATCTCTAGCATTGAGTTGATAAGTCCGCAGCGTCTGTTCGATCGCTTGCGCCAAATCCACTCCATCTAAGTTGTAGCGACGACCAGATTCAAGTTTTGACAAATCCAAAACATCGTTGACCAAGCGGGTGAGTCTATCAGTTTCATGGTTGACAGTTTGCAGAAACTCCCGCCGTTGCTCTGTACCCAACTCTTCGCCGTACTCATGTAAAGTTTCGATAAAGGATTTGATATTGAATAGGGGGGTTCGCAGTTCGTGAGAAACGTTGCTGATAAATTGGCTTTTTGCCTCGTTCAGTTCAACCTCGCGGGTAATATCTTGCACAGTTATAGCAATGCCTTTGATGCTCTCCCGTTGCAGGTTGAGAACTGTAGTCAGCAGAATGCGGACACTCCGTTGAGTGGGTTGGCTTAGGTGAATACGGAACTCAGCGCTTTCGCATTCCCCTGCTGCCATTTCAGACAAGGGACGGGTAATTTCCAGTCGCATCGCTGACGGTAAGAGATCCAAAACATTCCCGGTGACGACATCAATCCCCTCCCAGCCGAAAATTCGTCGCGCTGTGGGGTTGACTAAAATCACCTGCATGTTGTTATCTATCAGGACTGCACCATCGGCAATGGTGGAAACCAGGGTTTCCAGCTTGGCTTTTTCTGCTGTCAGTTCCTCAATATTTTGTTCTTCATAGCGCTCCAAGCGCTCTGCCATTTCATTAAAATTGAGAATTACCTCCCCTAGTTCGCCTCCTAGTGGTAAATCAATTCGCTGCTTGAAATTTCCCGCAGCAATTTGTTTCACCCCTACGAGCAGTTCTTTAATTGGCTTGGTGATCGTCAAAGCGTTAATCACCCCTGCCAAAATCACCATGACCCAAATCGTGATAAAAACGGCAATGGTGACATCACGGGTGAAATTTGTGGAGATGACGGCGGTGGGGTTAGGGTTAATGCCGATCGCCAGCACCCCTAAGTATTTGCCATTAATAGTCAGAGGAACAAACACATCGGTGACTTCCCCATCTGGTGACTGGTGTTGCCGCACCATCGGTTTTTCTGCATTAGCAGCGTAGTCCTCTGGCAGTTGTATCCGCCGCTCAATACTGAGGGAGTTTTTTCCCTCTGTATCTAAAAAGGGAATACCTAAAAAGATGTTCCCAGTTTCATCAGCGTAAAGCATATAACGCACACTAGAGGTGCTGCTGTAGAAACGTTGGGAAAATTGGGCAACCTCAGTGAGATTGTGGTCAGCAATCAGTGGGGCAACATTAGAGGCAAGCAGCAGTCCGAGATCACGACCGAAGCGAGTGTCATTCAGACGCGCATCCTGCTGAATTGTATTTACTGCCCAGAAGGTCAAACCACTCATTACCAGAGATACAACCATTGTGGCGACAGCCAAAAGCTTGGTCTGGAGAGTAAACTCAGACCACCAATTTGCGATCACTTCGCGGATTGTTTTCAAAAGAGCCAGCATTTTAATAAAAAGTTGTTATAGCGGTGGTCGTTCGCTTAAAATACAACTTTAATCATGTAAAAGTATATAGTGTACAATATAGCAAACACCTATTGGGGCATGGGGCATGGGGCATGGAAATTTTTCATTTTTAATTCCCTACATCTTACACCCTATGCCCTATGCCCAATATCTCGGCGATAATACATTCCCTCAAAGTGAATGCATTTTATGCTAGCGTATGCGGAGGCAATTGCCTGGTCAAAATTTGACCCGATTCCTGTGACATTTAATACCCGACCGCCATTTGTTAGGAGTTGTTGTTGGTTCAACTTTGTCCCGGCATGAAATACAGTGGCTCCCAGTGACTCGGCTTGTTCAATGCCAGTAATTACCTTTCCTTGCTCGTATTCTCCAGGATAACCACCCGCGGCTACAACAACAGTAGCAGCTACCCCTGATTTCCAGGCAATGGGTGGCATTTCTGCTAAACGCTGCTGCACACAGGCAAGCATTAACTCTTCTAAAGGTGTTGCCAACAGTGGCAGAATCACTTGGGTTTCCGGGTCGCCAAAGCGACAGTTAAATTCCAAAACCTTGAATCCAGACGGGGTAATCATCAATCCGGCGTAAAGTACGCCTCGGTAGTCAATGCCTTTTGCCTTTAAAGCAGCGATCGCTTTCTCCAAAACTTCTTTTTGAATTCGTTCCATCAAAGCAGGTGTGGCAATGGGCGCAGGAGCATAAGCTCCCATGCCACCAGTATTTTCCCCCGTATCGCCTTCACCAATGCGCTTGTGATCTTGAGCTGGTAGCAACGAGCGAATCGTTAACCCATCGGAAAGCGCTAAAACGGAAACCTCTTGCCCAGTCAAATATTCTTCAATGATGACAAATTTCCCAGCACTGCCAAACTGCCCCTGAAAAATAGCATCAATTGCCGCCTGTGCCTGATCGACCGTTTCGGCAACTGTGACACCCTTCCCTGCTGCCAAGCCGTCGGCTTTAACGACAATTGGTGCCCCCTGTGCTTTCACGTAAGATTTTGCTGCTTTAGCCTCCGTAAATACCGCAGACCGTGCTGTAGGAATTCCCGCTGACTGCATCAAGGCTTTTGCCCAAGCCTTACTTGCTTCAATTTGCGCTCCTGCTTTAGTTGGACCAAAAACCATCAGACCTTTGTCTTGAAGATAGTCTGTTATTCCTTTTGCCAGTGGTACTTCTGGTCCCACCACCACAAGATTTACACCATTATTTTGGGCAAATTTGCTTATACCTTCAAAGTCATCTACTGCCAAGGGCAAATTTTGGCAATTTTCCATGGTAGCTGTACCCCCGTTCCCAGGCACACACACAACTTGCTCAATTTGCTTTGATTGCAGCAGTTTCCAGACTAAGGCGTGTTCCCGCCCTCCATTACCTACAACTAAAACTTTCACTTATTTCCTCGTGAGTCCCTTGCAAAGCGAGATTGCCAATAAACCTAAAAGCAATATTCTAGCATTTAACTTGGTGTGTATAAATTTTAATTTATCTTTTTAAGTATAAATACTGTCAGTAATTCTAAGTATCTCACCAAATTTACGTGTTTTCCATGATTCTCGTTTATGAAATTTATTGCTAAAAAGTAATTGTAAAGTAATGGCGGATACCTGAATGTAAGGATTAACCTTTAAATATTGAGATTGATAAAAGTATCAAAAAGTCACGAATTATGACTAAAAGTATCGTTACCGGAGCCGCAGGGTTTATTGGCTCTCACCTTGTAGAAGCATTGTTGAAACAAGGAGACGAAGTCATCGGAATTGATGAATTCACCAATTATTATGACCCCCTTTTAAAGCGCAAGAACATAGCACACTTACAAAATCACCCCCACTTTAAATTAATAGAGGCAGATATTCAGTTTTTAGATTGGCAGAACCTTCTAGCAACGGTAGACGTAGTTTACCATCAAGCAGCTCAAGCCGGGGTACGAGCGAGTTGGGGTCAAGGTTTCCGCGCTTACACCGAGCGAAATATTAACGCCACGCAAGTTTTGCTAGAAGCAGCAAAGGATGCTAAACACCTCCTCAGGTTAGTATTTGCCTCTACATCTAGCGTGTACGGTGACGCTGAAACTTTACCCACCGACGAGAGTATTTGTCCCAAGCCGGTTTCTCCTTACGGTATTACTAAGCTAGCAGCTGAACAGTTGTGTCAGCTATATTACAAAAACTTTGGCGTGCCTTTTGTTGCATTGCGCTATTTCAGCGTTTATGGTCCAAGACAGCGACCGGATATGGCATTTCATAAGTTTTTCAAATCTATTTTACAGGATGAGGCGATTCCCATCTACGGCGATGGTGGGCAAACGCGGGACTTTACATTTGTGAGTGATACTGTAGCAGCCAATTTAGCAGCAGCTACCGTACCAGAAGCTGTGGGCGAAATCTTCAACATAGGTGGCGGTAGCAGGGTGGTTTTAACACAAGTCCTAGACACAATGGAAGAAATTGTTGGGCAACCAATTAAAAGAAACCACATTGAAAAGGCGATGGGAGACGCCCGTCATACTGCTGCTGATGTCTCCAAGGCACAGAAAATCCTCCGCTACCAGCCGCAAGTGTCCTTGGTTGATGGCTTAAATCAGGAATGGCAATGGGTGCGTGCATTGTACGGGTGACCTAAATAGCACGCCTATTCATCGAGTTTGAGATACC
>CAZZXJ010000563.1:0-4651 GCA_964657905.1 uncultured Stigonema sp. | reverse complement strand
TCCTGACTCCTTTCATTTCTAAAGTAAAAATTGTAGTTCGTGATGACGCTACACAGGTTCGATATAATCACCTAAACAAGTGTGAGACATTTTCGATTGTGATTGCTATTTATCCAGGTAGCTTTGACCCCATAACCTTAGGACACCTAGACCTCATCGAACGCGGCTCAAGGCTGTTTGCGATGGTGATTGTCGCTGTCCTGCGGAATCCCAACAAAACGCCGCTGTTTACCGTACAACAACGGCTAGAACAAATTAGTCTATCTACGCAACATTTGCCAAATGTAGAAGTAGAGAGCTTCGACGGTCTTACCGTTCAATATGCCCAAGTGCGAGGAGCACAAGTCCTGCTGCGGGGTCTGCGGGCGATTTCAGACTTTGAGGTAGAGCTTCAGATGGCTCACACAAATAAAACCCTTTTTACTCAAATAGAAACAGTTTTCTTAGCAACATCAAATGAGTATAGTTTTTTAAGTAGTAGTGTGGTGAGAGAAGTCGCTAGGTTTGGTGGCGCTGTCGATCATCTTGTTCCCCCCCACGTTGCTCTAGATATTTACCAATGCTACGCTCAGAACCATCCAGTATCGAACCCAATCAAAACGGAAGTAATCTCACCCCTGAAGAATTTACCGAAGAATCAGGAAGCTTAGAGATTCAGCAGGAGATCAACCACTTAGAGGAAATAATTCTCGCTAATCCCCGTATTCCGTTGATCCGACGCACTTTGGTGGATGAAGAAAAGCTGCTGGAACAGCTTGATTACATTAGGCTTTCTTTGCCAGCAGCTTTTCAAGAAGCAGCGGCAATTATAGCACAAAAAGAGGAAATTCTCCTGCAAGCAGAAGAGTACGGGCAGCAAATTGTTGACGCAGCGCAAGCCAAAAGAGCGCAAATTTTGGATGAAAGCGACGTAATTAGACAGGCACAACGAGAAGCCTCTGATCTGCAACGACAAGTGGAACAAGAGTGTGATGCCATGCTGCAAGAAACTTTAGAGGAAATTGACCGGAAGCGGCGTCAATGCCAGCAAGAGTTGGAACAGATGCAGCAAAGAGCGATCGTAGAAGCTGAAGCTATTGAACAGGGAGCCGATAATTACGCTGATAGTGTGTTAGAAAATATCGAGCAGCACCTTAACGATATGTTGCGCGTCATCCGTAATGGACGACAACAACTGCAACCAGATACCCCTCCACAACGCAATTCTCCCCCTCCTAAGAAGAAATAGAGTAGGGGGAGAACGCGTCTTGTGTATATGATAGTTAAATGTGGGACAGGTGATTTTTTCTCTAAAATAGGTAAGATACCCACTAAAAAGTAATATTTTTGATATCTCTATATCCTCATCTCCCCCTGTTTCGTGATGCCATACTACGATGCGCAAACTCTATCAGGTTTGAATTGTGGAAGATAATCCAATGATGCGGGATTTTTGATAAATATAACATCTTCCTAACATCATATTTAGAGTTGGATTGTCAGTAATTAAAATTTATTGAGAATAAAACTCTTTTTTGTAATATTTTTGCAGTGCTTTATGTAGTATAAAATCTGGTTACACTAATGACAGCACACCATGCTCCATGCCATATAGCCCAATCATAATGTCATGCATAGTAACATCTTATAATCCAATACCGTTTAGTTAAGGCTTTGATCCCCCCGTTAAAAAGGGGGGTTGGGGGGATCTTCAGTCCGTGTACCACTACTAACAGCAACTGTATTGTCTTATAATCCAGGCATTATTCGGCAGGTCTGAACAGTTTTCAGCCAACAGAAGAATCCGCATGCTGACTCGGTTGAAAGTTTCTGGTTTTAAAAATCTGGTGGATGTTGATGTGCGTTTTGGACTATTCACCTGTGTAGCTGGTGCTAACGGTGTCGGTAAATCTAACTTGTTCGATGCTATTAGATTTTTGAGCGCGATCGCGGATAGTCCCTTAATTGAAGCTGCCTTGGCTGTTCGAGATGAGGAGGGTAGGACAGCTGATGTGCGTAGCCTTTTTCACCGTGTAGGTGATGAATATGCGGATGAAATGTCCTTTGATGCGGAGATGATAGTACCAGAAGAGGGTGTGGACGACCTAGGGCAAAAGGCGGAAGCTAGTATTACCTTTCTTCGCTATTCCATAACCCTCATTTACAGATCGGATGATGGTTTGCGATCTTTAGGTTCCCTGGAAATAATCAAAGAGGAGTTAGTTCACATCAACCTTGGTGATGCCAAGAAAAACTTATTGTTTCCTCACAGTGTTGAATGGCGTAAATCGGCAGTCAAGGGGCGACGGACTTCACCATTTATTTCTACTGAGGACGATAAAGGAAAAACAGTAATTAAGCTACATCAAGACGGGAGAAAAGGAAACACTCTGTCTCGACTAGCCATGAATCTTCCCCGAACCGTACTTTCTGTGGCTAATGCTACCGAAAGTCCAACAGCGCTACTGGCACGAAGAGAAATGCAATCCTGGCGGCTACTTCAATTAGAACCTTCAGCACTACGGCTACCAGACGAATTTACATCTCCGACAAAATTAGACATGGATGGCTCCCACTTAGCCGCTACACTTTATTACTTGGCACGGTTTAACAAAAACCATCCAACAAATGGAATGTCAGACGATGAGGCGGAAGCACAGGTTTACCAACATATTGCTAATCGTCTGGCAGAACTAATTGATGATGTGGGTGAAGTAGGAATTGACCGGGATGAACGCCGTGAACTTCTCACATTAATGGTTACTGGTAAAGATGGTACATCCCATGCAGCAAGGGCACTATCAGATGGAACCCTGCGCTTTTTGGCATTAGCTGTTTTAGAATTAGATCCCCAAGCACAAGGTCTTTTGTGCTTGGAGGAACCAGAAAACGGCATTCATCCAGAACGGATTCCAAAAATACTCCAGTTGCTTCAAGATATTGCCACTGATGTTGATGAACCCATTGGTCTAGATAACCCACTCCGGCAAGCTATTGTCAATACTCATTCACCTTCTGTGGTGATGCAAGTACCTGATGATAGCTTATTGGTTGCTGAATTGAAAGAAACGGTACGTTCGGGGCAGCGGTTTCAGCGGGTGTGTTTTGGTTGTCTGCCTGATACTTGGCGACAGAAAGACCTGGAATCCGTGAATGTTGTCCCCAAAAACAAATTGCTTGCCTACTTGAATCCGGTAATACTTGGCAAATCAGAACCTGATAGTAATGGTTCGTTAGGAAGTCTCCAACAATCAAAAGCAACACAACCCAAGAAACGCCGAGTTGTGGATAGAGTTGACCTTCAACCACTCATCCCCGGTTTCCCTACTGAATAGGCATGAAAGAACTTTGCTACACGTTGCTGTCTGACGGCAGTTCTGACAAAGCACTAATGCCTATTCTTACCTGGTTATTACGGACGCATCAAGTTGAGTGTGCTATTCAATCTACTTGGGCGGATCTGCGACGCTTACCCAAACCACCGAAAACCTTATTACCACGTATGATCAGCAGCCTAGAACTCTACCCTTGCGACAGGGCTATTTCATTCTCAATGTCAGAGTTGTATGGCGAAGCTTTGGCAAAGATTTTGCTGATCAATTGTCCTAGAGTGAGCCGCGTGGTGTCTGAGTGTTTGGGGTCATAGCAGTTCGGGCTACCCCGTCGGGGACGCATGAAGCTACAAAAAACGAGGAAACCTTCTCACTCATGAGGGGTTATTGCGAACAATCTCAACAATGGAGTTTTCGGGGGCGATAGCGTTCGCGTTGGCGCAGCCTCTCCGACAGGAGAAGAGAAGCGCTGCCGCAAGAGCGCAGAACTATAGGCGTCTTCCGATCTGCGCGATTTTGTGCTACAAAACTGAATGTAAAATACTATCGCACTACAAGAGCGGCGATCGCACTGCTAAAATAGAAGCACGTTAATCCGAAGATGATTGTTAGGATGCCAATTACATTGCCACCAGAACTAGAGCAGTTTATTGAAAGTCAGGTTGCTCAGGGCAAGTATGCCTCTGTTGACGAGGTATTCTTGGCGGGTATTAAGCTATTAGAGGAACGAGAACGCCAATATCTCGGACGATTTGAAGAATTACGCCGTGAAGTTATGGTTGGGGTCTGTGAAGCTGAGCAAGGCGAATTATTAGACGCGGAAGCGGTAATAACTGGGTTGCAAGAGAAATTACGACAGCGCCGTGTTCAGAGCGATCAATGAGCAATTTTCCCAGAATTACACCAACAGCAAGTCGAGACATCGAGAGTCTCATGGACTATCTTGCTGAGAAGGTAAGCGTTGAGACGGCAGAGCGTTTTCTATTGAAAATTCACTCGAAATTCCAACTGCTGGTTAAGTTCCCTCAAATAGGACGCAGGCGAGATGAATTGTATCCCGGCTTGCGTAGTGTATCGTTAGAGGATTACCTGATCTTTTATCGTTTAGTTCTAGGGGGAATCGAGGTGATGCGGGTGGTGGGTGGATATCGCGATCTGGAGGCGCTATTTGCAGAAAATGATGAAAATTGAGCGCTCGCAATACATTAATTGTATGTTGGATTGACGTCAGGAAACTGTCGAATAACCCCACGAGATGCCCAACGCCCTAAGTAAACATAAGGTATAAAGTGATAAAAGTGACGATTATAGAGAGAAAATACTGAGTAGGGAGTAGGGAG
>CAZZXJ010000562.1:0-4659 GCA_964657905.1 uncultured Stigonema sp. | reverse complement strand
AAAGCACAGCTTTGGCGGGGTGGGTTGGAGTGGGAATTATAAGTGATTTACCGGACATCATATTACAGCGATCGCGCTTTCAGAAAGGAGGGTTGGTAGTGGTGAGGCAAGCTGAAAATATCGCTCAAAAACCTAAAAGTAAGCATTGGTTTTCTCCCCTTTGGATCATAGGCATAGGAACACTGTTGCTATTAGCATGTCTGTTTGCTAGCCTTGCTTATGGAGCTAAAGATATCCCGCTCGGCAGTATTTTCACGTCATTCACAACTAGTGATGATTCTGTGGATCACTTGATTGTCCTAAGGATGCGACTACCGCGATCGCTCATTGCCATGATGGTGGGAGCAAGTTTGGCGGTAGCGGGAGGACTGATGCAAGGGTTGACGCGCAACCCGTTAGCCTCACCTGGTATTTTGGGGATCAACGCTGGTGCGGCGCTGGCTGTGGTGATAGTCGTATTTGGCTTGAACTCGTCTTCGCTACCCCTCCACGCCCTAGTTGCCTTTGTAGGAGCCGCCATCGCTGCGGTCATTGTTTATCTGCTAGGCTCCAGGAGTGCGGGTGGTCCAACGCCGCTCAACCTGACTATAGCAGGTGCCGCAGTTAGCGCTCTGCTAGCCTCGTTGACCACAGGTACGATGATTGTCAGCCAGCGAACGCTGGAGGAGGTTCGCTTCTGGTTGGCAGGTTCATTGGCTGGGCGGGATATCAATCTGTTCTTGACTGTGCTTCCTTTTATGGTAGTAGGACTTGTCAGCGCGTTTGCGCTAGGACGACAGATTAACACCCTCAGCTTGGGAGAAGATGTGGCGGTGGGACTGGGGCAAAAAACAGGATTAGTCAAAATTGCTACTGCCTTGACAGTGGTAATACTAGCAGGTAGTTCCGTGGCTTTGGCTGGACCCATTGGTTTTATCGGTCTGGTGATTCCCCACGTGACGCGATTTATTGTCGGGTTGGATTATAGCTGGGTTCTGCCGATCTCGGCAGTACTGGGAGCAACGTTACTGCTGTTAGCTGACCTTGCAGCCCGATGGATTCTGCGACCGCAGGAATTGCCAGTCGGAATCATGACAGCGTTGCTGGGCGGACCATTCTTTTTATACCTAATTCGCTGGAGGGTCAAACGCTGATGATTCTTCGGCAGGAGTCAGGAGTTAACAGGGAACGGGAAAACAATTTTTGTAATTAATTATGTCAGAGTATTTACCAATATCTTGGCGCATGCAGAATGGGCGCTTCCCGCAAGTCATGCTGTTCCTCACCCTGCTGACGCTGTTAGTGATCGTAGCGGCATTAACCTATGGAGATTATCCGGTTTCCGGGCTAGATGTCGTCAAAAGCCTACTGGGGTTACCAACGGTAGACCCAGAATCTCCTTGGGTAGTGCGTACTTTACGGTTACCTAGGGTGCTCCTAGGCTGGTTAGTAGGGATTGCGTTGGGGGTGTCGGGCACAATTTTGCAAGGGCTGACACGCAATTCCTTGGCAGATCCTGGCATTGTCGGGGTAAATGCCGGGGCAGGGCTAGCAGCTGTGACCCTGATTATACTTTTCCCTCACGCTCAACTCGCTTTGCCCCTAGCAGCCTTTGGCGGTGGCTTAGGCGTAGCAGTGCTGCTCTATTTACTAGCAGGAACTCAAGGGAATTCACCTCTACGCCTGATTCTCACAGGGGTGGCACTAGGTGCAATTACCAGTGCCTTTACCACTTTGCTACTTACGTTTGGGAACATTAATCAGGTAACTCAGGCACTGGTATGGTTAGTAGGTAGTGTTTCTGGCCTCAGCTGGGAGCATGTCTGGCCTGTTTTGCCTTGGATAGTTGTCCTGATACCATTAGCTATGCTGCGATCGCGATCGCTCAATGCTCTACAATTAGGCTCAGATGTGGCGCGGGGGCTAGGCAGTAGGGTAGAGTGGGAGCGTTCCGGACTGCTGTTGATTAGTGTGGCGCTCGCGGCGGCAGCTGTGGCAACGGCGGGTACCATTGGCTTTGTGGGCTTGATATCTCCCCATGTGGGGCGGCGGCTGGTGAGTTCATCTCACGAGAGTTTGATTCCAGTTGCGGCGCTGATCGGGGGGCTGTTGGTCATGTGCGCAGATCTCATCGGTCGGTCTGTGTTTTCGCCCACGGAAATCCCCTGCGGGATCATGACAGCTGTTCTTGGCGCACCGTACTTTCTCTTTCTACTGTATTGGAGCCGTAAAAAATGAGTCCTCTGATGAAGCGACCAAATGCCCTAGAGACGCGCCATCTTAGTCTGGGTTACGAAGGTAAACCCGTAATTACTAATCTTGACTTGGGCATTCCCGCCGAAAGGATTACTGCGTTAGTTGGTCCGAATGGCTGTGGCAAGTCTACCCTACTGCGAGGTCTCGGTCGGCTGCTCAAACCAACAGCAGGCACTGTCTACTTGGATGGTGCTGCTATTGCTCAACGAACTACTCAGGCGATCGCTCAACAACTAGGGATTTTGCCTCAAGGACCCGTTGCTCCCGAAGGGCTGACAGTGCGAGATTTGGTAGCCATGGGCAGGTATCCGTATCAGCGCTGGTGGCAGCAGTGGTCTCATCTTGATGAGCGGATGACGCAGGGGGCGCTGTTGATGACCTCGCTGCAAGAACTAGCACTCCGACCTGTGGATACGCTTTCGGGAGGACAGCGCCAGCGAGCATGGATTGCTATGACCTTGGCGCAGGATACTCAGATTCTGCTGTTGGATGAGCCGACCACCTTCTTAGATCTGGCGCATCAGGTGGAAGTGCTAGAGTTGCTGTGGGAGTTAAACCGGGATCAGGGACGCACTGTGGTCATGGTGTTGCATGACCTGAATCAAGCATGTCGCTATGCCGACCATGTAGTGATGCTGCGGGAGGGAGTGGTATTTGCCCAAGGAGAGCCAACAGAGGTGATGACGGAGAATCTCGTGCAACAGGTGTTTGATTTGGAGTGTCGCATTGTGGCAGATCCAGTGACGGGGACGCCCATGTGTATTCCCTTGAGTTTCCATGCACGACGGGTGCGGACGGAGGGATAGTTGTGTACCGAGGCGCTGTAGAGACAGGAAAGGGCACGAAGTGCCACTCCAAGAACGCATCTCTACACACAAACTACGATACGATTTCCTGTTCTTTCCACTTATTAGCAACAGCTTTTTCTTCCTTTTCCAGAAAAATGTTGCCAATATCAAATAACAGCTGCGTACTACCACGATAACCAACACTACACTGCTGGGCGGCACCAAGGCGGTCAAAGAAAGGATAACCAAGTCTTACCAAAGGTTTACCCAGCCTATCCGCCACCCTTCCACCGTGGGAGTTGGTAATCAATAGGTCGGCATCGGCGGATAATAATTCCAAATCCTCCAAATCGCCAACGATAACCTCTTCTACTGGCAGTCGCTCAAGGCTTTGATTATTTATTTTAGGCTCAATTCCTTCTGTAGTGGTGATAGCGGCGTGAATTTCTGCTCCCATTTCTGTTAACCACCAAGCTGTCTGATGTAGGAGGTCAGGTTCTAAAGCCAAAGCTATACGCTTGCCGCCAAAATAGAAATGAGCATCTAATATGGCATCTTGAAGCTGGCTGCGCTGACGACGATAGATTTCTGGTACTATCTCATCAAGGTCGCTATCAGATTGAGTTGACAGTTCTACTTTTAGCCGACATAATATCTCCAAAAAGCGATCGCACGCCGACAGTCCAGTCAGCCGAGGAATTACCTCGAAGGTCGTGCCAAACCGAGAGTACAAAATCTTGGCACTCTTTTCCATGCTATAACCGATGGCAATAGTCAGAGCGGAACCACCAATAGAGCGAATCTGAGATAAACTAGAACCTCCAGAAGATAAAGCACTTTGCTTCTCCTCCCAATGTCCATCCACGCTTCCTGATAAGTCAGGTAGAACAATGGGATTTAATCCCATCGACTTCACCAGATCTTTGATTTCGTGTAAATCTCCTGGAGTCAGAAACGAGCCAGCCAAAATTGTGATTTGATTTGGTATTACAGGCTGTTCTTGAGGGATTTGTGAGACAACTTGTTCTACCGCAGCTGCATAGCCGTCTTGGAGAGAACCTTTAAAATCAGGTGTGGGAACAACAACTATGGGTAGTTTGTCAAGTTCTGGAAATTGGGAGCGAAAAGCTTTCACAATCCCAGCAACATCCTCTCCTCTGGTCTCCGTCAGCCCAGTTGTACACAACCCGATAATTTCTGGTTTTTCCTTGGTTGCTATATTCAGGATAGCTTGTTGAAGATTCTCTTCGCCACCTAAAATCGAAGACAATTCCGTCATTGCTGTTGTAGACAGAGGTACAGCCTCATTAAAGTGGCGGAAAAGCAGCCGTTTGGCGAAAGCAGTACAGCCTTGAGAACTGTGAAATAGAGGCATACCCCTTTTCATCCCGATAAAGGCTAGAGCTGCACCCAAAGATGAACTAAGTTTGAGAGGACTAACTGCGGCGGGTTTTGGATTGTTGATAATTCGAGTCATAGGTGTGATGTCAAATGGGGTTACATCTGAATAATAAAAAAACCGCCCCAGACGCTGAGAACGCAGAGGGAGGGGAAGGAGAAATAATTTCGGGGATATTTAGCTCATATCATGTCCGGTAAATCACTTATAATTCCCACTCCACCCCACCCCGCCAAA